>JANRJG010000010.1 GCA_033875315.1 Candidatus Methylacidiphilales bacterium | reverse complement strand
GGAGCAGGTATGAAATATACCCGTGACCGACGAGCAACGAAGCGGGGCGGCTTTTTGGCCCCAGCCCGGAGGGTGATGGCGGCACCTGCCCGCCCCCTTCGTCGTCCCTTCCTTGCGTATCTCGTCCCGATATGCGCGGTCGCTCCTCCTCGGGTTCGGGCAGGTGGCACTCATCACGCGGGCCACGGGGGTTATCCGGATAGGCTCTTAGCCGGATCCATGCAGTTCACCGCAAAGTTCGCGAAGGCCGCGAAGTCGAAACAGTTGGCTATGAATAAAAATACAGAACCATTTAATCGCATGGCCCTTGGATTCAGACTCAGCAATGGGTGATTGGAGTTTTTCACTGCCAAAACCCCTTATGTCTTCGCGAACTTCGCGTTCTTCGTGGTAAATCAACTGCATACTTACGGCTGCGGGCGTGCCGGGTGGTTTTCCTTCTTGATGTGGCATCGAAGTCCCTTGAGAGTGGGCCCCGATGTCGCACCCATCCCTCGATCCCCGGGAATTTTCAGGAAAACGCGTCCTGGTGACCGGGGGCACCCAGGGCACGGGGGCGGCCATGGTTCGCCGTTTTCTCGATGGGGGTGCGGAAGTGGCCACCACGGCGCGCTCGGGGCCGCCGGAGGCCTTGAAAGAAGCCCTCTTCATCCAGGCCGATCTGTCCACCGTCGAGGGGCCGGCCCACGTGGCCCAGGCCATCCACGCAGCATGGGGAAGCCCCGACATCCTGATCCACAACGCCGGAGGATCCAAGACCCCGGGGGGAGGCTTCGCCGCGGCCACCGAGGCATTCTGGCAACAGGAAATCAACTTGAACCTGCTGGCGGCGGTCCGCCTCGACCGCCTGCTCTTGCCGGCGATGATCCAGCGCGGTTCCGGCGTGGTGCTGCACATCAGTTCCATCCAGCGCAGCCTGCCCCTGCACGATTCGACCACCGCCTATGCCGCGTCCAAGGCCGGCCTGACCGCCTACAGCAAAGCCCTGTCCAAAGAACTGGGGCCAAAAGGAATCCGGGTCAATTCCATCGCCCCCGGCTGGATCTACACCCAGGCCGCCGAAGCGATGGTCAAGCGATTGGCGGAAAGCAGCGGCTCCGACGAAGAAACCGCGCGACAGGCCATCGTGCAGTCCCTGGGGGGCATCCCGCTGGGGCGGCCGGCCTATCCGGAAGAAGTGGCCGAGCTGGCGGCCTTCATGGCCTCACCCCGTGCCGCATCGATCCACGGGGCCGAATACGTCATCGACGGCGGCACCATCCCGACGATTTGACAGGGTCAGGACGACCCGTGCGTCAGGCAAGGGGCTGAGGAAGCGAACGAGGTCGAGGGCCCTTGGCCCCTGACCCTACAGCGAGGCGGATTCGTCCCAAGCGAACCGAAGCGGCCGCCAAAGAGTCATTCAGTTTTCATGGACTGACCCCACTGAGATTCGTGGGTTGACTCTGTCCGTGCTACAGCCCGTCAAGAACTGACCCCGCAGACAATTATTCCCCGTTCTGAAAAGAAGCTTCGGGCAACAGCCCGTCATGTGTTGACCCCGTGCCTCTTAAATCATGTTCAACGTAAGCTTCCGCCCAAGAAGCTATTCTTCCCGAAGCAAATTTTCGATAAGTGTTAGAATTGATGTGCGACAGTTCAGCCTGAATTATTTTACGCAAGCTCTTTTTGTCGTGAGCTTTATCACCTATGTGAGCTATGGCTTTTTCCACATAAGCACTTCTTGCCATACATTGAGCAAATAACTTCCTACTTTGGCTGGTTTTCCTTTTAAGATAGACATTATTTGCAATCAAGGTGAATTCGACTTTCCCTTTTTTATATTCGATCAATCGCATGAATTTTAGGTCATATAAAATTTTCTGAAGTGTTGCTACAGGGATGTCATCACTACCTTTGGTGTAGATTTTAAGAAAATTATCCCATAGCGCCTGAAACGAGTTTTGAGGCATAAAAGACTCTATAGTTCCAGTGCGCCCTCTCGCGACTCCTGTGATAGAAACAGTCGAAAGTCTATTTGCTAATTCAAGCTTGGCAAAGGTAATCCAATTAATGAAAAACTGAACGTAAATATTCCACGTATTTTCAGAGAATTGAAATCCAGGAAATGACTTTTTGAATTCCATTAATATATCGGAACGCTCTATTGTTTCAGTTTTTTTAGCGAGTAAAGCGATATATACGGCGTGGGTGGCAAGTTTGTTATACGCCCATTTCTCAAAGTCTTGCCTGGTTTTAATATTAGCCAATTTTGTCAGAGCAAATTTATCACCTGTTTTTTCTACCAATCCAAGATGGCGTAGCTGGCGAACCATGTTGCCCATACTACTTTGGCTAATGGTATTAGGATAAGCTTTAGTTAAAGAACCAATCGACCTTTTTTCGCCAGTTTTGAATAGTAGCAAAGTTTCGCAACAAGCGTCTGCAGGCATTCGGAGGATATAAGATTCACCGGTTTCTCTAACTTCTCCAGTTATCAAGTACTCGCGAAAAACATCCCAATATATATTGTATTTTGTCCCAGATAATATAATCAAACGCTTATTGATTAAGGAGTTAACTTCCTTCTCATCAATCGTCTCGCCTACTTCTGTTTTATCAAAGAAGTCGCCTTGGTTTGCCTTTTTAGCAATAAGTTTTAATGCTTTAGCTTCATGGCTAGATATTGACTCCAAATCAGTTTGAAATAGGGAACGACAATCAAGCTGTTTATCGATTATCGTCTCCTGCTTAACTTTAGACTTAATTTGATTTAGAACGTGTATGCAAAGTTTCTTAGTTAGCCATGGATAACCTTGAGAACTTTCCTCGAGTTTTCTTTTTAAGTCCGAAAGAAGAGGTGTCTTAATCTCCCTTTCCAATTGGGAAATTACACCTTTTATCTCAGCTTTGCGAAATGACTCTAACGAAAATAATTCAGCACTATCTTTTGCTTGCTGCCATAAAGAGTATGCTGGCAGATCGGCCGGGATCGTAAGCTCCGACTTCCATGAAAAACCGATAACAAAATTAGAACCCGAGTCACTAGTTTGAAGCAGAAGCCTGTGAAAAGCTTCAAATAAACCGGGTTTTTTAAACACGTCCTCAAATTGATCAAATACCAAAACCAAGACTTTATTATCAACCTTGAGCTTATGAAATATCGCCTGAATAGAATCTGATGTAATTATGTCATATTTTGATGTGAAATGTAAATTTGATGGATCTATTCCATGGAAACGTTGCGAATCTATTAACGTCTTCTGAAAGGCCGCTTGAACAAAAGCGTCACTGATAGCGCTTCTAGTATCTATTACAGACACGTAGAGCCAGTTTTTGTTTTGCTTATTTTTCGCGCGTCCTCTTAGTTCTGAAAGTATAGAACTTTTCCCCCAACCTGATTTGCCTTCAAGGTAGAAAACCCTTTTATTGGTAGATTGGTTTTTTACATCTCCCAAAAAGTTATATATTCTATTCCTAATATTTTGTCTTCCTATAAAATGATGGATAGAAGCGGGCAGATAGTCATACCAGTTTTCACTTGATTTTATGTCCGACACTAATTCGGTTGATCCATTATTCTGAGATTCCCCCAGAGACTTCCCCATCGAAAATACTTCTAAACCGTTAATCTCTTCGATCTTTTCAAACAGTTTTGATAGAACACTGGAATCTGGAGCGCTTCCGTCTTTCGCGTTCAATGCGCTAACATGTGTTGGAGATATTCCATTTGTAAGCAGTAAAACGTACCAAGTCCCAAAGGTCGTATACGCCAATATTTCTTTTGATACATTGTATGGGTGAAATAGATTATATTCCGGCAATAATATCTCCTTGTCCTCTTGCAGAATATCTATGCACTTTTGAGGCCCCCAAAAGATTAAATGCTTGTATCGCTTATCTGCATCTTCTTCAAATTCCCTGATTGTTCCGGCCACCTCTTTCTTAAATTCCTCTGTGCATATAAAATAACCATATTCTGCCTGTTTTTTACGCACCTTGGCCTCAAAACTATATATATCGTTAGAGCTAAGGCCCTCCTTTAATCTGGCCTTGCATTCTATCCACGCAGTCTCATTTCTGTCCTTATGTGATGCAATGATATCTATTTCCATTCCAGTAAACCGAACATTATTAGTTATTTGATAGCGTTGTTTTTCAAATAACTTGGAAATTAGATTCTCAAAGAATTGCCCCTTGTCGTGCATGGACATGCCGTCATCAGTGATAATTTTAATTTCTTTCATGGCGATAAATTTATAAAGATTTCAGTGGGGGAAGTGGGTTATTCCTTGAATGATGTTTGGTGCAAAGGGCGGTCGGAGTTTGTAATCCCAGTGCCGATATAATCGGCGGTCTGGCGGTTTTCGGAGATTTGTCGGGCCATGGATTTTGCCTTCCCGGGAAGATAGCAAGGGGGGAGGCGCTGGCTAGCGCCGTTTCTGGTTTTCGGTTTCTGGTTTCTTGTTTCCAGTTTCTTGTTCTGGGGAAGGGGTGGGGGAAGGCGGAGGTAATTTTGTTGTGAAAGAGGTCACGTTTGGAGGAACTTCAGCCACCACAACCCAGCTGCCATCGGGTTGTTTTTCGCGAATGCGAAAACCATCCTCGTTGGTCGAATTGTCTTCCCAGCTGTAGGTGGTTGTCCCATTGGAATTCTTTTTGACCGTCAGGTTTTTCGGGGCAGCGGGAGGGGCTCCGCCCCATTCCGGATCATTCGGGTCGGTATTGTTTTTTGCTTCATCGCCATCGCTGGTTCCGTCTTTGTCTGTATCGGGATTCCATGGGTCCGTTCCATAGCTGTACTCCTTGATCAGGGGCAGGCCATCACCGTCAAAATCATTTTGGGGATCGTCCAGAACGTTGGGATTAAGGCCATACTTGATCTCCCACGCATCCGGTAGTCCGTCGCCGGGGATCACTTTGTTGGGGTAGTTGCCCTGCTCTTCCGAGTCTTGTTTCCATGGATTTGTGCCCATCGCCCGTTCCTGGGCATCGTTGAGATCGTCTGCATCAATATCAGCTTCTTTCGGATCCGATCCGAATTTTATTTCCTCGATATTACTCAAACCGTCACCGTCCGCATCCAGGGCGTCTTCGCGGATCTTGAGGTCAAATCCATACAGGGCTTCCTGCAGATTGGTCATCCCATCCCTGTCCGCATCCCCGGTGCTGTCATCTTTTCCCTTAGGGTCCAGCCCTGGGTTTGCCACTTCAAACCCATCCGATAAGCCGTCAGCGTCTGTGTCGTAGAGGTCCGGACGGGTCCCGCTTCTATATTCGGCAAGATTGGACAAATGATCATGATCCGGATCCAGATCGCCATCCGGCACCAAGGGATTGATCCGGGGTAGGGTTTTCATTTGATATCCCAAAGGATGAACCCATTTGGCTCTCCAACGGCAGGCCTCGATCAATTCCCAGCCATTGGTCATCTTGTCCCCGTCGAAATCCAAGGAGTATCCCAAATAGCCTGCACCCGTGAGCAGTAGGATAAGCGATGCCCGGGCCAGAAAATGGCGGGACATGAGAAGCTTTTTCATCTTTCTACCGTAGGCCATGATTTGCGGGCGAAGCGAAACAGAGGGTTCAGCGTTTGATTAATGCTTGGTGTGATTTCTAGATTCAGCACATAACTCTCGAAATCCAGAGTTATGTATCGGCTCCCCGTCCGCTCTCTACGGGGTCAGCCCATGAACCCTGAAAAGCTGAGTTAGGCATTGGTTCCAAGACTTAGGGGTTTGCCGCACTTGTGGCAGAAGTTGGCGTCCTCCGGATTGAGGGCACCGCAGGAGAGGCATTTGATTTTGATTATGGTTTCAGGCGTCTTGGACTGTCCTAAGCCTGTTTCCTGCAAAGCATCTTTGACCATGCCGCCGGCCATGCGGCTGTAGGGTTCGAGGTCCTCGCGGGCTTGGGCCGGGTCGAGGACCACCCCGGAACCGGCCAGGCCACGGGCGCCGATTCCCCGGACCCATCCACCCACGAGGATCAGGCCGATGCCGCCCAAGGCGCGGAACATTCCGGATTGGGTCCGGGCCTCGAAGTTGGTGAAGTCGCCGAATCGCGCCACGAAGGAGATGAAGGTGGAGGCAAAAAGAAGGCCTCCCACGATGATCAATCCCGTCCCGAGGGTGAAGGCGGTCTGGCGTTTTTCGGAGATCTGCTGGGCCATGGATTTTGCCGTTTCCCCGAAAATAGCAAGGGGTTGGGCGCTAGACCAGCGCCGTTTTTTGTTTTCTGTTTACGGTTTGCTGTTTGAGGAAGGGAAGGGGATCATAGGGCCCGGGGAACGGCGTCTCATCGAGAACGCCCTACAAGGGGAGGGGGATCAATTGTGCACTTCGAAGACGGCGTGGACTTCTTGGCTGAGTTTGATCGTAGCGGGTGGGTAAAAGAGGGGACCATCGCGCCCTTCGGACCTGGCTGATATCGCCCCATCAAATAGCTCCATTTCCGCTGAGTCAAACATCTCAACGATGGGTTTTCTTGAAATGCGATAAACCCGGCCGAGGCGCACGCCGAACCCTTTGGCCATTTGCTCGGCTTCGGCGGTGGCCTGGAGGCAGGCTTTTTGCATGAGTTCGGCCTCTAGTTTTTCTCTGTCTTCGCTTTCAAAAGAGGTGTGTAATCGGGAGATATTCGGCATGGCGTAGAGATCGTACATGGTTTTTTCGAATTTTTTCAGATCGGTCAGTTTGACTGAAAAGGAGCGAGTGATCTCGTAGCCGAGAATTTCCAAGAGTCTTCCGCTATCGTCAGTTCTACGGACAATGTTTTTTTCAATATCATGGGCTTCGATATCCTTTGCAGGGACGTTTTGCTCGCTGAAGTAGGTGACGATTTTCTGGGTGGCGAGTGCAAGATCCTGGGTGGCTATCGCTGCATCTTTGTTAAAGCTAAGAACTTGAAAGCCGATGGTGGCGATGTCCGGTTTCACCTCAATGGAAGCTTCACCCGAACTCGTGACCTTGGACATGGTTTCTCCGGAGTCAGGACTGCAGCCGACCAGAAGCAATGGGATGATAGCCAGGAGACAAAGATTGGAGTTCATGGGATAAGGTTAGGAACGAGTCGGAATCGATGAAAAGTCAAAAGTGTGGGTTTTGCGTTGTCATGAAAAGGTGGGGGCGGATTGGCCACGAAAATGCACAAGGGTCGCAAAAGGGTTCTGATTTTTGTGAATTTTGTGTCTTTTTGTGGCCAATAGGGATCGTGGCACCAGGGGCATTGAAGAACGGACCGGGGAAGGGATTCCCCGGCCACAGGGGGATCGGGCGTGAGGGAACTTTTTTAGCCGCAAAAAGGCACAAGGGGCGCAAAAGGGTTCTATTTGGAGATTTTTGTGCCTTCTTGTGGCCAAGGTTGTTCGTGGCTACAGGGGACATCGGCGACATGCCGCCTCCCACATGGGGGGTGTTTAGTTGGCAAGGGGGTTGATGACTTGGATGCCTTGGAATTGCAGGAAATCGGTGTCGGCGGTGTAGATGGTGGCGATGCCGTATTCGCGCATGAGGACGACGGTCCGGAGATCGAAGCAAAGGTTGCCCGCCGTTGATGGCTTTTCCGCCAGCACTTGCTCCAGCATCCTCCAGTGGTTCGTGCCCGCAGATAGGACGGTGATCCCGGGGCGGTTCAAGATTGCGCCTAGAAAGGCCATCGCTTCTTTCGCTTTCAGAGGCCGGGGAAAGACTTTGTGGTGGGTGGACACGCGCAGAAATTCGTAGCAGATGCCTTCGGTCAGGTAGCACTGCCCCGGGGCTTCCAGTAGACGGGTCAGAAATTTTCGAGAGGCCTTGTATTCCTCACCGTCCCCGTTGGCGGCGTAGAGCAGGAGGTTGGTGTCGATGATTCCGCTCACGCATCTCCCATGGCTTCTTCGAGGGCATCACGATCCGCGAAGGGCAGGGTGGTGTGCCCCATGGAAAAGGAGGGCAGGTCCAGGGGCAGCCTGCGGGGTTTCTTGCGACGGGAGAGGCCTTCGCGAAGCAGTTCGTTGACCAGTCCGGACATGTCGGAGTGGTTCTTGGCCGCTTCACGTTTGATTTCCCCCATCAGGCCATCCTCCAAAACCAGCGTGGTGCGTTTCATACATCCAGATTACTCAATCAAACATATGTATGCAAATAGAATGGAGAGTGAGAGAAGAATCCATCTGTGTCCGGCGGCTGCCGAGGGGACGCTCGCCAGATGGCTTTGTTTCGCTAATGGATACTTCATGGATTTGAAGGTGACGTTCTGGGGGGTGAGGGGATCGATTCCGACCCCGGGGGATGCGACCCGGCGATTCGGAGGCAACACGGCCTGTGTGGAAATCGCGGTGGGCGATACGCTCATCGTGTGCGACGCCGGTTCCGGCATCCGTCCCTTGGGCCTGGACTTGCTCCGGCGCCACCCGCATCCGCTCGATGTCCACCTCTTCCTGACCCACGCGCATTGGGACCACATCCAGGGCTTTCCGTTCTTCGCCCCGGCCTATCATTCGCAAAACCGCATCCGCATCTATGGCAATGGACCGTCGGACGACCGCCATTACCAACTTCTTTCGGGGCAGATGCAGGGCGGCTATTTCCCCATTTCCTTTCTTTCGTTGAAGGCCGCGGTGGTGCCGGCCTTTCTGGAGGAGGGAAGGGGACACATCGGCCCGGTGGCGGTGGAGGCTTTTCCCCTGAACCATCCGGGTGGCAGCACGGGGTATATCTTTGGGGTGGGTGGGCGCAAGGTGGTCTACGCCACCGACCATCAAATCGATTGGGACGGTCAATCACCCGAGCGTCTGCGCCCGGTGCCCCAGGCCTGTCTCGAGGCGGCCCGCGGTGCGGATCTCCTGATCGCCGATGCCCAGTTCACCGACGCGGCCTACCTGGCCCACCCGGACTGGGGCCATTCGAGCGCCCACACCGTGACCGATTGGGCCGTGCAGGCGGGGGTGAAGCAACTGGCCCTCTTCCACCACGATCCCTCGCATTCCGACGAGGAGATGGATGCATTGGCCCGGAGTTGTGCCGCACGGGCCGCGCGGCTGGGCGGCGATCTGGCGGTCTTTGCCGCGGAGGAAGGCAGGCAGATCGCCTGGACGGTCTAGCAATCAGAGGGAAAATGAGCCTGTTTCAATCGGAGGGTCGCCACGTGAAACGTGTTCTCCGACAGGTCCCGTTTGCAAAGCATCACGGGACGACCAAGCCGCACAGCGTGCGGCCCTCCGGGGCGCTTTCGCGCCTAATCAATCGGATTTGGTATCAGAAGGAAAATGAGCCATCCGATGGGGTAAACCTCCAAAGGCAAACGCGCTTGGCTGTCCCGCCATGGGCCGGGCGACGGCGGAAGATCGCGTTCCACCTTGGGAACTCGGATCGTTTCTCTTACTCGCTCTCGTGCTCGCTCTCTCCCATTCAGAGAGTACGAGAAAGAGAAAGAGTATGAGAACGAGTGGCTGATTAAATGCAAAATGCTGCAGGGATCCGAGGAATCATGAGCCATCCGATGGGGTGAACCTCCAAAGGCAAACGCGCTCGGCTTGTCCCGCCATAGGCCGGGCGACGGTGGAAGATCGCCCTCCCGTGGATCTTGTCGTTCCGTCGAAGGGATAGGGAAAAATCAGGCGATCCAACTGTCGACAAAAAATTGGGGGACCAGGCCCTTGCCTTTCAGTGGCAATTCGCCCCGGACTTCCGCAATCACCTGGCCATCGAGATGGGCCAGGAAGGGACCCGAGACGTTGATGCGACCGGGCTCGGCCGCCGTTTCCAGCCGTGCCGCCGTATTGACGGTGTCGCCCCAGATGTCGTAGGCAAACTTCCGGCTGCCGACCACGCCCGCGACGGCTGGTCCGCAGTGGAGGCCGATGCGGAGGTTCCAATAGGGTTGGCCCGCGGCCTCCTTGGCCGCCTGGCGCCGGGCGACGAATTCCCGCATCTCAAAGGCCGTTTGCAGGAGCGCCCGGGCATGGCCGTTGATGCCGGATTCCAATCCGCACACACACAGGTAACCATCGCCGATGGTTTTCAGCTTTTCCACCCCGTGCCGGTCGGTGATGTGGTCGAAGGCGGAGAAGCAGGTGTTGAGTTCTTCCACCAGTTCCTGCGGCTGCATGGTGGCGGAAACCCGGGTGAAGTCGGTGAAGTCGGAGAACAGGACGCCGATTTCGTCGTGCAGAACGGGATTGACCCGTCCGTGCAGCTTGAGTTCTTCCGCCACGTGCTCGGGCAGGATGTTGCGCAGCAATTCGTCGGACTTGCGCTTTTCTTCGGCCAGCTCGCGCTGGCTGTCCAGAACCTTTTGCTGCATGACCACCACGTCGACCAGGCCCAGTTCGTGCTCGACCAGGAGTGCCAGTTCCTTGAGAAGGGTGATTTCGCCGGGGTGGAGTTGCCGCGACTGCCTGTCCATCAGGCAGAGGGTGCCCACTTTCTCGCCGCCAGCGGAGCGGATCGGGGCGCCGGCATAAAAACGGACACCCATCTCACCCGTGACCATCGGATTGAAGCGGAACCGGGCGTCCTGGTGGGTGTCGGCGATGACCAGGGGTTCGTCGCCCAGAATGGCGTGTCCGCAGAAGGACTGGTCGCGGGAACCGCCGATGGCGCACACCCCCTGGCGGGCCTTGAACCATTGCCGGTCCTCTTCGACGAAGGAGATGTAGGCAATGGGCACTTGGAAGACGCGGGCGGTGATGCGGACGATGCGGTCGTAGCGTTCCTCGGGCGGGGTGTCGACGATGCGCAGGGCCCGGAGTGCCTGCAACCGTTCGCCTTCGTTGGCGGGAAGCGGTGGTGCTTGGAAACCCTGGGCGGCGATCACGCAGTCAGTTTATGGAGACGGTACCCGTTTGCAAAGATTTGTTATCGGAGGGCGTCGCCCATTCCCGTTTGAATCGAACCGACAGCAGGGGCCGAGTGGGGTGGATTTTTTGGCCTTCCCAGGGGGGAGGGGAGCGAATAAACCTAGCCCATGACCACGAGTGTTCCGACGGAGAGCAAGATCCACCTGGGTGAGAAGGTTCCGGACTTCGAGTTGTTGGCCTACACGGACGACCGGATCGAAATCTTCAAGCTGTCGCATTTTTGCGGTCGTTGGTTGGTCCTGGTTTTTTATCCAGCGGATTTTTCCATGGTATGTCCGACCGAGCTGGCCGAATTGGCCGAGCGCGCGGCGGACTTCGAGTCTAACGGGGTGTGCGTGGCCACGGTCAGCATGGATTCGGTCTACGTGCACAAAGCGTGGAAGCAGGGCGACATCCGATTGCAGAAAATAAAATTTCCCATGATCTCGGATACGGGCGGGGAACTGAGCCGTTTTTTCGGCACCTACTGCCCGGAACAGCGCATCAGCCAGCGCGGCACCTTTGTCATCGATCCGGATGGGGTGCTCAAGTGCCTGGAAATGCAGGACAACTCCATCGGCCGCAATGTGGATGAATTGTTGCGGAAGATCGACGCCCTGCAGTTTGTGCGGGAAAACCCCGGAATGGTGTGCCCGGCCAGTTGGAACAAAAAACAGGAAGCCATCCGGGTGGGCTTTGATACGGGCAGCTTGCGGTTTTGATTTTCGCGCCTCCCGGCCCTTCCGCTCCGTTTGGAGTGCTTTCTGACGCCGGGCCGACCTTCATGAGGGAGGATCTCTCCCCCTTGCCAGAGGGCGTCTCCTCGGGCAGCTTCTTCTACACATGACCGTGGTCCCGCACCGCTGGGTGGAATTGCACCTGGCCCTGAAATTTCTCCGCCCCAAACGCAGCTACGTCTCGGCCATCACCATCCTTTCCCTCCTGGGCGTGCTGGTCGGGGTGGCCGTGCTCATCGTGGTCCTTTCGGTCATGGAGGGCTTTGAACGGCAGTTGCGCGAGAAAATCGTCGGCTTCAACGCCCACGTCACTGTGACCAACTACGGCCTGATGCGCGACTACCGCGAAGTCATGGACCGGGTGGCCAGGGAGCCCGGGGTGGTTGCGGTCACCCCGTTCATTCTCGGTCCGGTTCTGGTCGAATCGGGCGGGCGCGTCTCCACACCGTTCATCAAGGGCATCGACCCCAGCACCCACGAGGCGGTCATTCCGATGAAAGGCCGGCTGGTCGCGGGTGAATGGATCCTGGGGCCTGACTCGGTCATCGTGGGCGACGAATGGGCCCGCCGCAACCAGGCCTGGGTCGGGGACAAGATCCTGGTCTATTCGCCCCGCAATCTTTCCCGTCTCCGCGGCCCGCGCCAGTCGGGTGATGATAGTTACTATCTGCCCTCCGAGTACACCATCCGCGGGCTCTTTTCGACCGGGTTTTTCGAATATGACTTCAACTTCCTCATCCTGGGCTTCTCCGAGGCGCAGCGGTTGTATGCCATCGACGATGCCGCCCATGGTCTGGCCATCCGGCTGGAGCACGCGCTCCTGTCCGATGGACTCAAGCAACGGCTCAATCGCGACCTCGCCCCCCCCCTGACCGCCGTCACCTGGATCGACCAGAACCGCACCCTGGTCCAGCAGGTGGCGGTCGAGCGGCGGGTGATGTTTTTCATCCTCCTCTTCATCATGATTGTGGCGGCCTTCGGCCTGATGAGCACGCTCATCACCGTCACGGTGCAAAAGACCCGGGACATCGGTCTGCTCAAGGCGCTGGGCGCGCGCAACGCCCAGGTGGCGGCGGTCTTCACCCTGTATGGTTTGGTCGTGGGGGTGGCCGGTTCGGTTCTCGGCGTGGCGGCCGGTTTGGCCCTGGTTTCCTACCGGAACCCATTCAGCGGATGGCTTTCCAGCACATTCCGCATCGATGTCTTTCCGGCCGAGATTTACCACTTCCTGGAAATCCCCGCCGTGGTGGACCCGCCCACGGTCTTGATCATCGGCTGCTGCGGGGTGGTCCTGAGTACACTGGCGGCCCTCATCCCCGCGCTGGCGGCCGCCCGCATCGACCCCGCCCGGAGCCTTAACAACCCATGATCAACCCATGATCCCATGATCCGCCTGGAAAACATCCACCATGCCTACCCCATCGGGCGGTCCGGTTCGCTGCCCGTCCTGCGCGGCATCGACTTGGAAATCCTGCCGGAACAGTCCCTGGCCATCCGCGGGGCCTCGGGCTCGGGCAAATCCACCCTGTTGCAAATCCTCGGCGGACTCGACCGTCCCACTTCCGGCCAGGTCATCGCCAACGGCCGCGACCTGGCAGGCCTGTCCCCCGGCGCCCTGGCCCGCTGGCGGGGTCTCCAGGTCGGTTTTGTTTTCCAGTCCTACCACCTCATGCCCGAACTCGATGTTTGGGAAAATGTCGCCCTGCCCGCCTGGCTGGCCGGCCTGGACCACACCGCCCGGGCGCGGGAACTCATCGACGAAGTGGGCCTATCCGACCGCCTCCGCCATCGTCCGGGGGAATTGAGCGGGGGCGAGCAACAACGGGCGGCCCTGGCCCGGGCCCTGGTGAACGACCCGGCCCTGGTCCTGGCCGACGAGCCCACCGGCAACCTCGACAGCGAGAACCGCGAGATCGTGCTCAAATTACTGCTTGATTTGACCCGGCAAAGAAAGAAGGCTCTTGTGCTCGTGACGCACGACATCGAAGTGGCCGCCCGGGCTTCCCGTGTCTTGGAACTGCGCCACGGAATCCTGACGGAAAGGCAGCAGTGAAGATCTACATCGACGGACAGTTTTACGCCAAAGAGGACGCGAAAATCTCGGTTTTCGACCACGGGTTGTTGTATGGCGACGGCGTTTTCGAAGGCATCCGCGCCTACCACGGACGTGTCTTCCGTTTGGACGAACACATCGACCGCCTGTTTGATTCCGCCAAGGCCATCCTCCTGACCATCCCGATGGACCGCGCCGCCATGGCCCGCGTGGTGGTGGACACCTGCCGTGAAAGCAACATCCAGGATGGCTACATCCGCCTCGTGGTCACCCGCGGGGTGGGGGACCTCGGCCTGAATCCGAACAAATGCCCCAAGGCCACCGTCTTCTGCATCGCCACCGGCATCTCCATCTACCCCCCCGAGGTCTACCAGAAAGGCCTCAAGATCATCACGGCTTCGACCCGGCGAATCGGTCCGGCCTCGCTCAGCCCGGCGATCAAATCCCTCAATTATCTCAACCAAGTCCTGGCCCGCATCGAGGGCAACCTGGCTGGTGCGGACGAACTCATCGTGTTGAACGACACCGGTCATGTGGCCGAATGCACCGCGGACAACATCTTCGTCATCAAGAAGGGCCGCATCCTGACCCCGCCCATCTCCGCCGGGGCTTTGGGTGGCATCACGCGCCGGGCCGTCATGGACCTGGCGGAAAAGGCGGGCACCCCGATCCTCGAGGCCGAACTGACCCGCTACGACCTCTGGGTGGCGGACGAAATTTTCCTCACCGGCACCGCGGCCGAGGTCGTGCCGGTGCGTGAAGTGGACGGGCGGACCATCGGCGATGGCAAGCCCGGTCCGGTCACGCAGCGCTTCACCGCGGCCTTCCACGATTTGACCCGCAGCACGGGCACGCCTATAGTTGGTTGATGGGCGCCGCGGGCGGCCAGACCCACGGAAGCCTGATGCATTGCGAGCGTTGCCAGAAAGATGCGGCCAAGGTGTTCCTCACCCAGATGGTCGCGGGGAAACTACAGAAGATCGATCTCTGCGAGAAGTGCGCGCGTGAACTGGGTGTGACCAGCAACGAGCCCTTCGCCCTGGCCGATCTCCTGCTCAAGAGCGCCAGCATCGAAAGCGGGGAAACCCCGCCGAATTTTACCGGAGTGGCTGGTGAGGATGATCCCGGGCCCTGCCCGCAATGCGGTTGCACCCTGGGCGACGTGCGCAAGACTGGACGCCTCGGCTGCGCCACCTGTTATGTCCGCTTCAGTGCCTTCATTGGCGAAGCGGTGGAAAACATGCAGAAGGGCCCGCTCCACCACGGCAAAATCCCCTCCCATGTCCCCCCGGGTCCCCCGGCCCGGCGCCAGGAACTGGAACAAGAACTGGCCCGGGCCATCCGGGCCGAGGACTACGAGGAAGCGGCCCGCCTGCGCGACCGTCTGCGTGAACTCGGTGCCACCGTCTAGCCCGCACCGTTCCCTTCGCTGAACGAAGGGGAGGGAGCGCCCTTATCCCGAATCCTTTTCGGTGGGCGAAAAAGTGCCTTACGGGAGGGCGAAACTCCCGCTGAGCCGCCCTTGGAAGAAGGCCTCAAACCGGCCCGGCAGAGCCTCGCCCTCCCGTTGAGGCAACCCATCAGCCCCCGCAACCACGGGCACGGAACATCCATTTTCAGCATCCAGAATCCCGACTCCTTCAGTCCCCCGTTCCCCAGACACGCCGCTTGTCAGCCTGCCATCTTCGGGCATTCTTTTCTCCCTATGAAAGTGGCCCTGAGCTGGTTGCGCGACCATGTCGCGTGGGATTGGAGCACCGATGAATTGGTGCAGAAACTCACCATGAGCGGCACCGAGGTCGAGGCCGTCCACGCCACCGGCTTTGACCGCGACGGATTTGTCGCCGCCAAAATCCTGGCCAGCGTGCAGCACCCCAATGCCGACCGCCTCAGTGTCTGCCAGGTGGACGACGGTTCCGGCCAGCCCCGCCAGATCGTCTGTGGGGCCAAGAACTACCAAGTGGGCGACGTCGTTCCGCTGGCCCTGCCGGGCACGGTCATGCCCGGGGGCTTCGAGATCAAGGACTCGAAGCTGCGGGGCGAACGCTCCAGCGGCATGATGTGCTCGGCCAAGGAACTGGGCCTGGCCGAAGACGCCGAGGGCTTGCTCATCCTCGACCCGGCGGTGGCCCCCGGCACCCCGGTCAAATCCCTCTTCACCGGCGACACCGTGATGGAATTGGAAGTCACCCCCAACCGGGCCGACCTCCTTTCCTACCGCGGCCTGGCCCGCGAACTGGCCGCCCTCGGTGCCACGCCCAAACCCGCTGCCCCCGTCCGCAACTTTTCCAATCTTCCCGCCTCCTCCGATTGGTCGCTGCAGGTGGAAAACCCCGATCGCTGCCCGCACTACGCCTTCCGCGTACTCAAAAACGTCCAGGTGGGTCCCAGCCCCGAATGGCTCCGCCAACGGCTGGAATCCATCGGACTCCGTGCGGTCAACAACGTCGTCGACATCACCAACTTCGTCCTCTTCGAACTGGGCCAGCCCATGCACGCCTTTGACGCAGACAAGTTCCAGGGTCGCACGGTCCATGTCCGGCAGGCCGGGGAAGGGGAGAAACTCAAGGCCATCAACGCCCGGGACTATCTGCTCACTCCCGACGATCTTGTCATTGCCGACGCTTCCGGGCCGGTGGCCATCGCCGGGGTCATGGGCGGCCTGGAAACGGAAGTTTCCGCCGCCACCCGGACGATCCTTCTCGAATGTGCGCGCTTCCAGCCGGCCGGTGTCCGCCGCACCTCGCGCCGCCTCCAGTTGCTCAGCGATTCTTCCTACCGATTCGAAAGGGGTCTCGATCCGCGGCTGGTGGCTGCGGCCCTCGACCGTGCCACCGAACTGCTCATCGAAATCGCGGGGGCGGTCTGCGACAGCCTGCCGGCCGCCAGCCAGCCCACCCCGGCCGTTGAGGACCGGATCCTGCCGCTGTCCCCGGCCTCCATCACGCGGGTGCTCGGCTTCCCGGTCGAGCCGGCCCGCGTCAACGCCATCCTGACGGGTCTTGGACTGACCCCTGCCGCCAGCCCCTCCGATCCGGGTTGGCAGGTGCCCAGTTACCGTCCCGATCTGGCGCGCGAGATCGACCTCATCGAGGAAGTGGCGCGCATCGTCGGGCTGGACCAAGCCCCCTCGGCACTTCCCCCCGGAGTCGCCACCCACGGCCCGGCGGACAAACGCTACGACTTCGAACGCGCCCTCAAACACCATCTCTGCGCCCTGGGCCTGCATGAGATGGCCAGCACCACCTTCACTCCGGCATCCCTCCCGGTCGAGTCCGAAGCCGTGGCCATCCTGAATCCGCTCAACGAAGACAATGCCCGTGTGCGGTCCAACCTTCTGGACACCCTCCTGCCTTGCGTGCGTCACAACCTCGCCCACGGCAACACCACGTTCCGCGGCTTCGAGATCGGCCCGGTGTCGCGCCGCACCGGCAAGGGTTCGGAGGAAGAACGCCGCCTGGCCATCCTCCTGGTGGGCGACGAACGTCCGGCCCACTGGACCGAGCCGGCCCGCCCGGCTGATTTCTTCACCCTGCAGGGAGTGGTCGAAGCCCTCCGCACCGCGTTTCCGGTCTTGGGCCAGCCGGCCTTCATGGGCGACGTCCCGGCCGAGCGCCGCAAGGCCCACGGACTCAAAGCGGTCGTCTATGCGGCGGAGTGGACACTGCCCGCCGAAACGGCCACGCCCGCCCCGCGTTACCAGCCCCTGCCACAGTTCCCCGCCGTGAAGCGCGACCTTTCCTTCGTGGTCGACCGCAGCGTCAGCCAGGCCAGCCTGTCCGCGGCCATTCGCGGTGCCGGGGTCAGGGAATTGGAGACGGTGGAATGCTTCGACCTTTTCCAGGACGACAGCGGGGCCAAGCTGCCCGCAGGCAAGAAAGCCCTGGCCTATGCCTTGACTTATCGCTCACCGGAGCGAACGTTGGGAGAGAAGGACGTCAATGGCTGGGAGAGCGCCATCATCCAAGCGGTGGCCCAGAAAGCCGGCGGTGAACTTCGGAAGTGAATTTTCCGGTCTTTGAAAGATTTCCCTGCGGTGTGCGTGTGACGGTGGACATCCCTTCGGCCGATGCGTCATGCATGAGACATGGCGTCTGCCCCGGCCGTCAGGCCTTCGCTGGAAGGCGATAACGGGTAGCGCTCGTCTCTTTTTTACTCAAATGGGTAGAAGGGTAACCTCCTAACGGCACCGCGGGGACCTTTTTTCAGGCGCTGCTGAGGCGCTTCTTTTCTTCGCCGATCAACATCGTGTGGGCTTCGGCGAGGATGGCGACGATGCGTTCGCGGTAGGGGCTGTCCTTGAGGCAGGGCAGGAGGTTGTGTTCGGCCAGAGTGGAGGCATTGAGGCCGGGGAACCAGTGGCCGCCGTTGCCGAGCAGGTTGTAGCGCATTTTGGCGAATTCGACGAGGTCGAGGGCTTTGGCATAGTTCCAAAGGCGGATGATTTCCCAGATGTTGATGTGCCCGGGGACTTGCTCCCATTCGGGGATGCCTTTTTCCCAGTCGCGCAGCCAGTCTTCACCGAGGGATTCCTTCATGGCCTGGCGGAGCCGCCGGTCGATGGGCGGGACGAGGGTTTCCGCCTGGTCGAAGAGTTCGAGGGCCTTGATGTGTTCGTCGAAGTCGGAGGGGCGGGCGGCACCGATGCTGAGGGTGTGAACTTCAGGACGCTGGAGACAATACAGGTCGTTGAAGACCATGGGGGAGAGGGGATCGCAGAGGCGGACGAGTTTGTCCGGGGGTTCGTAGAGTTTTCCGCCCTTGTCGTTGGGGCTGATGATGAAGACGCCCATGTCGAGGCGGGTGGCGTCGAGGATGGCGGGCCAGTTGCGGTCGTTGACCCAGTACCAG
Organism: Candidatus Methylacidiphilales bacterium; assembly: GCA_033875315.1. NCBI lineage: Bacteria > Pseudomonadati > Verrucomicrobiota > Methylacidiphilae > Methylacidiphilales > Methylacidiphilales bacterium. The sequence goes on along the minus strand of JANRJG010000010.1, from coordinate 15,445 downwards.
TGGAGGTTGACGTAATCGAACTCGGCCGTGTTGATGGCTTCCTGGATGACATCGAGGCCGGCGTGGGTGGAGAAGCCGAGGAAGCGGGCGCGGCCTTCCTTCTGGAGCTGGCGGCCGATTTTGAGGCAGCCCTGGGCCAGGACCGTCTGGTTCAGGAGTTCGCGGTTGTTGATGCCGTGGAAGGAAAGGAGATCGACGTATTCGAGGCCGAGGTAGGCCATGGATTTTTCGAAGGTGGCGAGGAATTCCTTGGGATCGGCGAAGGGGGAAACCTTGGTCTGGACGATGAGTTTTTCGCGGGGGATTTTCGGAAGGACCCAGCCGAGTTGCATTTCGGAGGTGCCATAACCGCGGGCGGTTTCGATGTGGTTGATGCCGAGTTCGAGGGCGCGGTGGATGGTGCGCTCGAGGTTTTCCTGGTTGGCCTTGGGGATGTCGGCCGGCGGGACATCGGTCCACTGGTGCTGGTAGCGCATGCCTCCACAGGTGAGGACGGGCATGGAAAGTTCGGTTCTTCCGAAGCGGCGGTGGAGCATGACGGGAGCTTAACAGGAAAGCCGGAAGCCGCGAGTCAAAGTTGGAATTCGACGCCCTCGCCGGAAAGGATGGTGTCGATGATGCTGTCGCGCTCTTCCTCGGTGAGCTGGACGCTCATTTTCTGGATCGAGGAGGCGACGAGCATGGCGATGGCGGTGCGGGCGGTTTCAGTCGGCCCGGTCCCGAGCAGGGCGGGATCGATTTGAGGGGCGATATCGAGGAGGATCAGTCGGCGGAGATCGGGGGTGAGGGGTTGGCGTGGGGCTTCGGTTTGTCCGATGGGACGGGTTTCCACTTTTTTCCCGCTCTCATGCTCATCCGCCGCCTGGGTTTCGAGGGGTTTGGAAGGAGGGGGAAGGGAGTTGGTTTTGATCGGCGGCGTGACGGCCTGGTTGAGTGCCGAGGGCAGGGGGATGCCCATGGCGCTGCTGATGGCCTCGATCAACTGGCGCAAGAGGGCCTCGTCGATGGAGATGGCGTCGACCCGGATTTTTTCCAGGACCAGGATGTAAACGGCCTCGGAAAGTTGGGCCTCGCGTCCGGGTTCGAAGAGGGCGTTCCCGAGGTGATCGGCGATGTAGGGGGCAACATGTGAACGCAGCGAATCCACCGTCCAATGGGTGGGTGGAGCGGAGACCGGGCGCTGTGGTGGAGTGAGGCGGTGTTCTGAGAGACCGGCGATGGCGCCTTCGACCCATTGATCGAGGACGGAATCTTCAATTTCCACCTTCTCCAGCGCGAGCTTCTCCTGAAGGTGGTGGTAAATCTGAAGGCGGAGCATCTGCTCCTTGCCGGGATGGAAGAGGTCGAGCGTGAGGTGCTGGGCCACCGAGGCGAGCAACTTTTTTCTCAAAGGTTCGAGATCGGCCATCGTCGTTTGGGCTTCGGGTGAAGGATCGTTCCATGGGAAGTCATGGAGGTGTCCACCTGTTCTTGTGGGAAACATAGGTCCACGGACCTGTAGCGGGAAGTGATTTTTTCAGGGTTCGCTCTGGAAAAACGCCTCATCCATAACGGGTGCTGCTTGCGTTACTCACGGAGTTGATTTATACACAAGTTGTTGTCCGGCAGTAGATTACGATTGAACATCCGGTATTATTGGCAGCTTATTCACAGTCACCTAAGTGCTTGATGTGCGGGTAATTACAAAATGATAACGGACGAGAGAAAGCCGTTATTCGCAATCGTCGCCATGAACGGAAATCGTGCTTGATGTGTCGCGGCAGAAGTGCGGCGGGATTGTGGTGGCGCAGCAGCCGAGTAGGATCGATGTCATGCAGGAAGCGCGACGGATTCCGGTTAAAACGAAAAGGGGAATCCTCGGGTGGGGGTTGAGCGGGCTGTTGGCGGTGGTGGGTGCGTTCGGCGCCCAGGCGGCCGATCCCGCGGTCTTGGTGCTGACTTCAACGCGTGAAGACCGGGCTCCGCATGTGGAGGGTCCGAAGGAACGGATCGATACCGGAGTCTGCTTGGCATCGACGTTCAAGGTTTTTCTGGCCTGGGTGGCCCTCGAAGAGGGGCTGGCAGGGCCGGATACCCGGCGGGTTTGCACGGATGCGCATGTGCCGGGATCGCCGAGGGAACTGAACCTGCACCAGGCCATGTTTTACTCCAGCAATGATTACTTCCTCCAGCTCTTCGCGCGGTTCCCGCAGAAGAAACTCGACGCTTATCTCCTGCGTAGTGGATTGATAGGTAGCACCGTGCCGCCCGGTTGGCTGGCCGCCTCCGGCCGGTTGGTCTCGGGAGGGGGATTGTTGGTGAGCCCGGCGGCCAACCACGAGTTCATGCGCCGGGTGGCATTCGGCCAGCTGGCATCCTCGCCGGCGGTCCAGCTTGACCTGGAGGCAGTGATGCGCTGGCCGGGGCCCGGGGGTGGGAAGGCACCGGTTTTTTATGGCAAGACCGGGGTGTATGGCGGGGCCGTCTGGTTCAATGGCTTCGCCGACGAGGGCACCCGCCGGGTTTGTACGGTCCAGCTTCCCGGGTCCGTGGCCGAGCGTCCGCGGGCGGTGGCCGCGTTCTACCGCCAGTGGGGTCTGCTATGGGAGCCTTCCTGGCAGGATTGGCTCGAACCCCGTCCGAAGGGACCTTGAACGGCCGGGGGAAAAGGGTTGCCCGCCGGGTTCCATCTCCTTACCTTCGTCAGCTCGCTATGGAAGAACCGAATGCCCTCCTTGCCTTCCGGCACGAGAAGATGGAAAAGCTCCGCGCACTGGGCGTGGATCCGTTCGGCCGGGCTTTTCCCGGCACGGAATCCTCCGCTTCGATCCGCGCGGCCTTCAGCGAGGGCCGGGCGGTGCGCTTTGCCGGTCGGATCCTTTCGCACCGCGACATGGGCAAGAGCCACTTCATGCATCTGGGGGACGACACCGGGAAGCTCCAGGTTTACATCCAGACCAAGACCCTGGCGGAGGTTTCCCAGGAGACGTTCAAGCTGATCGACATCGGGGACTTCATCGGGGTCGAGGGCACGCTCTTTGTCACCAAGACCGGGGAGCAGAGCATCCACGTGACGGCGCTGCATTTTTTGACGAAGTCGCTGCGTCCGCTTCCGGACAAGTGGCACGGACTGACCGATGTGGAGCAACGCTACCGCCAGCGTTACCTCGACCTGGTGAGCAACCGTGAAGTCAAGGACACTCTGACGGCGCGGGCACGACTGGTGAGGGAAACCCGGAATTTCCTCGAAGCGCGCGGTTTTCTGGAAGTGGAGACGCCGATGATGCAGGCCATCGCCGGCGGCGCCGCGGCCCAGCCCTTCAAGACGCACCACAATGCCCTGGGCATCGATCTGTATCTGCGCATCGCCCCCGAACTCTACCTGAAGCGTTTGCTGGTGGGTGGTTACGAGAAGGTGTTTGAATTGAACCGGAATTTCCGCAACGAAGGCATATCACGGCGGCACAATCCGGAATTCACCATGCTCGAGGCCTACTGGGCCTATGCCGACTACGAAACCATGGCCGGTTTGGTCGAGGAATTGATCTGCCATCTGGCCCAGTTGCTGAATGGCAAACTGGAGGTCTCGAAGCGGATGGACGGGGCGGAAGAGCCCGTGACGGTGAATCTGGCCCGGCCCTGGGCCCGGAGAACCTACCGCGACTGTATACGCTCCGTGGCCGGTGGGGATTGGTTCGAACTTTCGGCCCAAGAGCGACGGGAGCGGGCGGTGTCATTGGGGGTCGAGATCATCCCCGCCCTGGAGGATTTCGAGGTCACCAACCAGGTGTTCGAGAAGTTGGTCGAGGCCAAGACGGTGGATCCGTTGTTTGTCACCCATCTGCCGAAGGAACTGGTGCCATTGGCCAAGCAGAACGCGGAAGATCCCTCGGTGGTGGATGTGTACGAACTGATCATCGGCGGGCAGGAGATTTCGCCCGGATACAGCGAACTCAACGATCCGGTGGTGCAGCGGCAGCGGCTCTTGGAGCAGGCGGGGGCGGAAACGCAGAAGCTGGACGAGGATTTTCTGGCCGCCTTGGAACAGGGCATGCCCCCGGCGGGAGGGTTGGGACTGGGGATCGACCGGCTGGCCATGTTGTTGACCGGGGCGGAGTCGATCCGCGACGTGATCTTTTTCCCCCTGCTCAAGCCCCGTGACTGAGGCGAGGGCGGCCGGTGCCGCCGCCGACCGAGCCCATGCAACTGCCCGCCCCCCAGGCCAATCCGCAGCAGTCCGACGGCCTTCCGGAGGGGATCCACCATGCCTATTGGTTCCAGGTCTTCAACTCGGCCTCGTTTTCCATCGTTCTGGGCATGCCGATGGTGTTGTATTTCAAATCGTTAGGTGCCAGCGCCACCGTCATCGGGATTGTCCAGGGCATGCCCGCGCTTCTGAACATCCTGCAGATACCGTCGGCCCGCTATGTCGAGCGGACCGGTTACCGCACCTTCGTGCTGCGGGGCTGGACCCTGCGCAGTTTCTTCATCATCGGGATGATCGGGGTGGCTTGTTTGCCTTCATGGGTGGACGCCATGACGCGTGTGGTCCTGGAGTTGCTGCTGCTGCTGGGCTACAATACAAGCCGGGGCATTTCGGCCTGCGGCTGGCTGCCCTGGATCACGCAATTGATCCCTGAAAAGGCGCGTGGGCGTTACATTTCGATCGACCAGACTTTCGGCGTGGGCGCCATCGTTCTGACATCGATCTTGGCCGGGCTTTATCTGGCCGGGCACCGCGGGGGGCACGGGTTTGCCGTGGTCTTCGCCGTTTCCTTTGCCGCGGCGATCGCCAGCCTGCATTTTCTCAAGCGGATTCCGGACGCGCCCATTCCCGAGGAGGAACGATCTCGATCTGGAGAACCGGTGCCCTGGCGGGCGATCTGGGGATACACCCCCTTCCGTCGCATCGTGATGTTCAATTCGGTGATGATGGGTGGCTGGGCCTGCGGGGGGGTTCTGGTCGTACCTTTCCTGAGGGATACATTCCAGGTGAGTGATTCCGCCTTTCTTTACCTCAATGCGCTCTGGGGCGTGGCCTACATGGGTGCGGTGTTTTTTTTCGGCAACAAGGCGGGCCATGTCGGCAACAAACCGATGCTGGTGGTGGCCCTGTGCTGGCAACTGGTCCATTTCACTTCATGGGGCCTGATTGCCGCACGCATCATTCCCTACCATTGGGCGGTGCTGGCCCTGCCGCAGGTGACCTGGGCCCTCAATCTGGCCCTTTTTTCGCTGGCCAACACCCGCCTGCTCATGGCCACCGTTCCGGTGATGGGAAGGAGCCATTTCTTCGCCCTGCACAGCGTGGTGACGAGTTTGGTCGCGGGCCTGATGCCGTTCTTCTGGGGAATGTGCATCGATGCGGTGGGTTCCTGGGAAGCGGTGACCGGGGATGTTCATTGGAACCGGTTCAGTCTCTTTTACCTGGTGACCCTCGGTGTGGTGGCGCTGTCGTCTTTCTATCTGGCCAGGATCGAAGAGCCCAAGTCGATGCCGCCCGATGTTTTTTTCAATGAGTTTTTCATCCGCACCCCGGCCCGGGCCCTGTCGCGGATTTTCCAGAAACGGTGGATGTCATGAAGAAAAAACTGCTCAAGCACATCCTGCCCCGCCTCTTGAAGGGTGTGGCCCCGGCTTTGATCCGTCTCTTGTGTTCGACCCTGCGTTTCCAGATCGTCGACAACCACGGGTTGTTGCAGGTGCGGGACCGTCCGCCGGTACTCTTTGTTTTCTGGCACAACCGCATCCTGGCCATGCCTTACATCCAACAACGCTTCAATCCCGGACGCAAATTGACGGTCTTGATGAGCAAAAGCCGGGATGGTTCGTTTATTTCCGGCATCGCCGCCCGTTTTGGCATTGATGCCATCCGGGGATCCTCTTCGAAGGGGGCCGTGGCCGCGCTCCTGGCCATCCACCGCCTCCTGCGCCTGGGCGGGGTGGATTTTGCCCTGTCCCCCGACGGTCCGCGCGGGCCGCGTTACCAGGTGCACAACGGCATCCTGCAACTGGGGCGCAAGACCGGTCTGTCGATTGTGCCCATCACCCCCCACTACAGTTCGTTCTGGGAACTGCAGACCTGGGATCGGTTCCAGATTCCGCGGCCCTTTTGCCGCTGCCGCATCCTGGTCGGCCGGCCTATCCAGGTGGGGGAAAGCAGTGATGAGGCGATTGCAGAGGAAATCCAGTCGGCCATGGCCGGTGTTTACTCCGACCCATTGACGGATGGTCCCCACACGATAGTTTGAGAGAGAAAGCCTGGCAATCGCCCCATGGAACGACGCAGAACATCACGGCATTCCCGCCGTTCATCCCCAAGTCCCGGAATCCCGCTTTTTTCCAAGGGCAAACCCCACAAAAAGCGCAAATCGGCGGTCCGCCTCGACCTTTCCGACTCATCCAGCAGCGGATCCGTCGTGCTGAGTGAGCGGTCGAATCTATGGGCCCTGGTTTTCACCGTTCTTTTCATCTCCGGGCTGTCCACCTATCTGGTGGTGGACAACTGGCCAAAGATCGTCGACTGGTGGAACCATCTGGGGGTTCCTGGCGAGGAACAGGAAGTGGTCCAAGTTTCAGGCGACCTGCCCCTCCAGGCACCGGCAACCGCACCGGCAACTTCGACGCCCGCCCCTGAATCGCCCGGGCGATCCCGCACGGCCCTGGCGATGGAATTCAAACCCAAAGCGCTGGCCGAGGCCTTGCAAAAAGCATCACTGGCCCTGGATGCGGCCAAATTCGGAAAACATGAAGAGGCGCGCCACTTGATCGACGAAGCCTATCAATTGGATCCCACCTTCGTGGGCTGGTGGTATCTTTCCGGGCGAGTGGCCAGCCAGGCGGGGGACCTGGTGCGGATGCATTCCGACCTTGTCGAATCCATCCGCCGGGAAGAAGTGGTGTTGCCGAGCATCCTGATGATGGGCGACCTGGGCAGTCTGGCCGGGCAATTCGATTTTGCCGCGGCGCAATACAAGCGGGCCCACGAGTTGATACCGGAGGAACCCTGGTTTTTGGTCCGCCTTTCCGTGGCCCTGAGGGGGAAGGGGGACACGGCGGGTGCGATCCAGGCGGCCAAGGCGGCGGCCCAACTGCCCAACGCCTCCTGGGCCCTGGCCTGGCAGCATTTGGCCGAACGAGAAGCCGGCGGCCCGGCTCCGGCCGATTTGGCCGCCGCCCTGGCTGGGAATACCACCGGGAACCGCGCTTCCTGGTGGTGGCTGGCCGCGGTGGAGGCAGGTCGGTCGGAGCAGCGGGAAGAAATGGAACAGGCCCTCGTTCATTTCCGTGAAATGGCCAACGATGATGTCTCCATCTGCGTGGCCATCGATCCCTGGTGCCGGCGGTGGGCGCGCGAGGCGGAATGGGCGGACAAGCTGCCCGGTTACCCCGGTCTTCCCCGCGAACGGGTCGACGATTTCCGTGCTAGGGTTCCGGCAAACCCTTGATTCGGGCGCGGATCGTCTTTTCCACTTGTTCGGTCAGGGCGTCGAAACCCTTGACCGAAAGGTCCGGTAGAGTGGGTCGGGGGCTGTAGGCCTGCTTCAGTCCGAAAATCACGATGGCGGCGACGAGCAAGGCGGCCAGCCAGGAAATGAGACTCGTCGGATAACTGCTGCGGAAACAAAAACGCGTGAAAGGCACGACCATGAGCAGGAACGCCATGGACGTGCCGATGACCAGGCCCGGTATCCGGTAAATATGGGCCGTGAGCAGGGGCACCAGATACAGATGGAGCAGGCCGTACGTGGAGAGCAGTCCGACCAGGCAGAATGCGGCGCAGAACAATCCGACCCAAAAGGAATTGAACGGTGCGCCGCCAAATCCATGGGCCTTGGCCAGGGCGAGGCCCAGCATGAGCAGGCCACCGAAGAAGTACAGCAGGAAGGCCTGGTGGGTTGCTGGCTCGAAGAGCAGGAACGTGAGGGCTTCCCAGATGTGCAGAAGCAATTCGTCGCGGTTGATCCCGGTCATGGCCCAAGACAATCGCAACCGCGACGGAAGTCAACCCCTGCTTGCGCCACACCGGGGATTGCTTTGTAATGTCCACCATGCTCGATGTCGCATTACTGGAGAAGTATTGGCGCGAGGGTCCTGATGGGTGGGAGCCCCTGGAGGCCTCCGGCTTACCGGCTTTCCGGCGGTGCGCAGGCAAGGGAGCCCCGCGTCTTTATCTTTCCGCCGGCATTCATGGCGACGAACCGGCCGGGCCGCTGGCTTGTGCGGAATGGATGCGGGATGCGGGGTTTTGGCAGGATTGGGAAGTCTACCTTTTTCCCCTTTTGAACCCGCGCGGCATGCGATTGGGCACGAGGGATTCGCCCGAGGGGGTGGATCTGAACCGGGACTACTTCCTGGCCCGCACACCGGAGATTGCCGCTCACCGTCAGGCGCTTGCACGCCTGCCGCGCATGGATGTGGCGGTTTGTCTGCACGAAGACTGGGAGGCACGGGGGGTGTATCTTTACTACCTGCATCCGGACCAGGAGACCGACCGCGCACGCCGGGTTCTGGAATCGATGGGCGGGATCATTCCGATCGAGCAAGCGGCGGAGATCGACGGGCGGGCCGCCGAACGGGGCCTGATCCACCGCAGGGCCGTGGATTTCGAGGGAGAGCTGTGGCCGGAGGCCGTTTACCTGGGGCAGCATCTGGCCGGGCCGGTTTTCACCCTGGAAACGCCATCGTCCCACCCCCTGCCGGACCGGGTGCGGGCCCACCGCGCCGGAGTGTCGGAGATCCTGCGCGTCTTCCACCCGGGGAGAATGGCGTGAGATTGATGTTAGAAAAATGGCGTGGTGCCGCGACGTCCCTGCGGCCGTTGTGGAAGTTTTTTGCCGGACTCGCCGTCACGCTCGGGCTGGCGCTGTTTCTTCCCGCGTGGGGTGCTCCCGGTGGTTGGATGCATCCCGGAATCAGCGGGGGCTGGGCGGTGGCCTTGATTTTCCTGATCCAGGGCCTGCTGCTCCCGGCGCGCGAGGTGGGGAGGGGGCTATCGGCCTGGCCGGTGCACGTGTTCTGTCTGGTCTGGATGTTTGTCGTTTTCCCGTTGATGGGTGCGATGCTGGTCGCACTGGCGGGAGCGACGCTGGAACCGGTGCACCGGGTGGGCTTGATGTTCCTGTGCTTCTTGCCGACCACCGTGGCCACCAATGCGGCTTTTTCGTCCCGTGCCGGTGGGAATGCCGCCGTGGCCCTTTTCAATATTGTCGTGGGCAACATCGCCGGCCTGTTCATCGCACCCGCCGCCTTGGTTTGGTTGTTGCACCAGGACGGCGGGGTGCGGGTTCATCCGGCACCCCTGGTGAACACCATCCTGTTCCAACTGGTTCTTCCCTTTGCGCTCGGGCAGGTGTTGCGGACGAGGCTGGCGGGTTGGGCGGCACGCCATCAGTCGTCATTGCGCGAGTCCGGATCGGTGTTGATCTTCCTGATCATTTATTTCTCGCTCTGTCGTTTGTCGGCGGATGGCCATGGGACGTCATCAGGCGCCGCACTCGGCTGGTTGGTCGGGCTCACCCTTGGACTCCTGGGGGTGGGGAGTTTTCTGTGCTGGCGGGCCCTGGGTTGTTTCCACTGGCCCCACGACCTGCGCGTGGCCGCTTTTTACGCCGCCTCCCAAAAGACGCTGGCGGCGGGCCTGCCCATGGCGGGAGCGGTTTACGCCGCAGCGCCACACGTGGCGGACCTGCCTCCCCTGGCGGTGCTGGCTGTCCCATTGGTGGTGTTCCACATCGGGCAATTGGTCCTGGGGGCGTTGCTCATTCCGGTTCTCGCCCAAGGAGGAGATAGGCCCTAGAGCATTTGGCATTTAATCTGCCACTCGTTCTCAGGCTCTTTGTCCTTATCCTGCTCTCAATGGGAGAGAACGAGTAAGAGAAACGAGTTGAAACCAGTGTCAATCAAACGCAAACCGCTCCAAGGGTGGAACCGGCATCAGAAATGGGTGGGTTCCACGATCAAGGGGCCGAGGCGCGGGTGATGCGCAACTGCAGGAAGCGTCGGAGGGCGGCAGTGATGTCCTGGATGTCGGTGACGGTCACCGGCCCGGCCGTGTTTTCCACTCCGGTCGAAGTCCAAATGGGGGTGGTCCCCCAGTTGGCCAGGTCCGGGGAGGCCCAGATTGCGTAGACCAGGTCGGCGTCGGCGATGCGCGGGAAAGAGACCTTCAATCGGCTGGGATCGCTCACGAGCGCGAGAGGACTGGCCGTGGCCGGATCCAGCGGACTGGAACCCGTGGCATATTCGACGAGATTGTCGAGGCCGTCGCCATCCGGATCGGACGAATCGCTGCCGTTTCCGGAGTTGGAGCTGTTGCCGAAATTCACCAGCCTCCAGTTCTCCAGCAGTGTGAAAGTTGTATTCGACGTGGAGGCCGAGGGGGAATCGCCCGCGGCCTTGGTGGCGTAGATCCGGTAATAGTAAGTCGTGCCGGCGGCGAGCCCGGTGTGGTCATAAGAGGTGCTGTTTGCCGAGAGGGTGGTGAGGACGGAATAGGTGCCGTTGGCGCTGGAACTGTTTTCAATCCGGAAACCTGTTTCATCAGACGAGGCGTCGGTCCACTGGAGGCGGAGGGAGCTGCTGGAGAGAGGGATGGCGGAGGCGTTGGTGGGGGCATTGGGTTTGGGGTTGGCGGCAAAGTTGAAGGCGAGGGCGTAGGTTTCGGCGTTGGAGGTCCGTCCGGTGAACGGTTTGTAAACCTGCAGGCAATACCGCCCGGCGGGCAGGGAGGGGAGGTACAAGTGCTCCACGTTGTTGACGGTGCTGTTGCTGGTGGCGACCAGGGTGTTGTTGACGGTGTTGTAAAGGAAGAGGTCGAGGTTGTTGATGGTGGTCTGGCCATTCTGGCGATGCCAGACCAGGGTGGCGGTGGCGTTGAAGGTGTTGCTACTGGCGCTGGGCAGGTTGAAAAAGTAATGATCGGTGACGTCCTTTCCACCTGCGGTGGTTATGGTGGTGAGGGTTTGCTGGTTCCACCCGTTCAACGTGGTGCTGTTGTTGGTGTTGTTGACCGGAAGGTGGGAACTGCCGGGGCTTGTTTGGTTGCCCGAGGATTGGGGCGTCTGGCGGCCCCCATTGAGGGTGAAATAACTGTTGTAGACGTTCAGGACACCAGCCCCGAAGCGACGGTCCAGGGGTTCGCTGCCGGTGCGGGTCCAATTCGATGGTTTGACCGCACCGTTGAGGAGGAGGGCTTTGATCGTGCGCGGATCCGAGGCGGCGGATGCTGTGCTGTTGCCGCCGTCGTTGCGCAGCGCGGCCTGGCGCAGGATGGCCGCGCTGCCGGAGACATAAGGGGCGGCGTAGCTGGTGGCGAAACTGGGAGCCGCCAGATCAGGCTTGCTGCGTCCGTCGGGCGTGGGTCCGACACTGCTGTTGTTGGTGATGCTTCCGTAAGTTTCGGTCAGACCGACGGAGATGCAGTTGAACATGGTGGATGGCGGGGAAAACGTGTTGGAGGTATCATTCACCCCGTTGACAAAGAGTGTGGAGTAACGGTCCGCGTAGTGGTCGTAAAGCTGTTCGAAGGTGCTGTTGCTCGTAGAGTTGAAGACAAAGCTTTGGTTGACGATCGGGGTGGAGATGTTGGTTTGGGCTTGGATGATGCCGCCTCCTCCGATGAAGTAATTGGCTTCGAATGACCGGACCGCGGCGACGCCTGTGGAAACACCGAATTGAGTGGAGTAAAATTGATATCCGACACTGGTGGCGTGACCGGATTCCAATGTCGCGTTGTAGGAACTGCCCGTGGGGTAGGGGGTGCTCGCACTGAAAAAACTGAAAAGCGATGTGTTCAAGCCGGAGACATTGGGGTTCGGTTGCCATCCCCCGTTGGTTTCTGTTGCCTCGACCATGGCCACGGCCACCCCGTTCCCGGTCAGGGTGGAGTCATAGGCCCGGAGGGCGGTGACACCGATGGTGTCGAGGTCGGTGGCTTGCAGAGGGGTGAGTGCAATGGCGAAAAGCCCGGCCAGCAACGTCCCACCACCAGCCGAGATAAACCGGGCCATGCATCATGATAAGGTCCTGCGGCGATTCTGGCAAGAATCGGAGTGCCCATCCGGGCCGTCGTCAGCCGTTTTTCACCCTTCCGCCCGTGGAAGGCCGGAATAATCCGGACTATTGCCCGCAGTCGGCCTTTGCGATAGAGTGACCTGATGTTTCGACTGCGTGTTTGGGGGTTCTTGTTTGCGGCATTGCTTTCCCCTGTGGCGGGGCAAGCCCAGGTGCGGGTGATTCTTTCCGCGGAGAAGTCCACCTTTCTGCTTTTCGAAGCCTTGCCGCTTTCGGTCAAACTGACGAATGCCTCCGATGAGCGGATTGTGCTCAACAACGACGGAGGCCGCCCGTGGTTGTCGTTCATCATCCAGGGCGCCGACCGGCGGGTGGTCCGCACGGAATCCAAGCTGGAAACCGAGCCCTTGGTCCTTGAACCGGGATCGTCGCGAATCCTCACCTTCGACCTCACGCCTCATTACGCCATCCGGGACTCCGGACAGTACTCGGTCCAAGCCTCGGTGGCGATCCCCGGCGGGCGGTCCTTTTTGACCGACGCCCTCGTTCTCAATGTGGGCAAGGGTGAAGTGATCTGGACGAAATCCTACCAGGAGGCGGGTTCGCAGCGGGTGGTTTCCCTGATTCGTTTCATCGACAAAAAGGACTCGTCACTCTACCTGCGGGTGGAGGAGCCGAGGGAGAACCTGGTTTACACCACATTCAAGCTGGGCCGGGTGATTTCCTACACCACACCCGAGGTGCGGATTGACGCATTCCGCAACATCCACGTCCTCCACCCCGTTGGGCCGAGACTCTTCCGCTACACCCAGACCGATGCCAACGGACAGATCGTGCGCCAGGAAGACCGCGAAGTGCAGGGATCTCTGCCGCCAGCCTTGCAGGCGCGCGACGACGGACGGGTGGAATTCGTTGGCGGTCGGAAAATGGACGTGGCCAACGAACGTCCCAAACTATCCGAGTTGCAACAGGGTCTTTGAGGGGGGCGCGTCCTTCCGCGGCTCTTGCCTTGCGCGCGTCCGGGATTAGGCTGCGTCCATGCATCAACCGGGCCTGATGGTTTTCCTGTTTGCGCTCACCGCCGGCACCGGGTTGGTGGCCGCACCGCCTTTGCGCGTGGGCATGGAGCTTTCCTATCCCCCTTTTGAAATGACCGATGAACAAGGCCGGCCGACCGGGGTCAGCGTCGATATGGCCGCCGCTTTGGCCAAGGAACTGGGTCGCACGCTCGAGATCAGCAACATCGCCTTCGACGGCCTCATTCCTTCACTCAAAACCGGTAAAATCGACCTGATCATTTCCTCCATGACGGCGAACGAGGAACGTGCCCGGTCGATTGCCTTTTCTGATCCCTACCTGACCACGGGTCTGGGGCTTTTGGTGACGCGCCATTCGACTTTATCCGGGGTGGGGGCCCTGGACGAAAAAGGTCGCCGGGTGGCGGTCAAGAAGGGCACGACCGGCCATCTCTACGCGGTGAAGCATTTCCAGAAAGCCGATTTGTTGATCTTCGACAAGGAATCGGCGGCGGTGCTGGAAGTGGGGCAGGGCAAGGCGGACGCGTTCATTTACGACCAGATGTCGGTTTACCAACAAGCCGTGAAAGACCCCTTGAAACTGCGGGCCCTGCTGGCCCCGATCCAGACGGAATCATGGGCGGTGGGGTTGCGCAAGGGCGACGAACCCCTGCGCGCCCAGGTCAACGCCTTCCTGGCCAAATTCCGTGCCGACGGGGGCTTCACCCGCCTGGGGGACAAATACCTCAGCGATCAGAAGAAGGCCTTCCAAGCCCAGGGGATCCCGTTCCTGTTTTAGGGCATCCAACACGGGGATGAAAAAGGTAACCGGGGAATCGTCCGTTTGGGTGCATGCGGTTTCCTTTGCCGCCGCCGTGGTCTTCTTGGCCCTGTTGTTAGGTTGGTCGTTCCAACAGGGGAATCATGAATGGAATTGGGCCGCCCTCGCTCCCTATTGGCCCAAGTTTGTCCGGGGCTGGTGGGTGACGCTGGGAGTCTCCGCCGCCGCCATGGTTTGCAGTGTGGCCGTGGGGCTGCTGGCCGCCCTGGCCCGCAGACAACCGTTCCTTCCGCTCCGCTACCTCTCCCTCATCTACACCGAGGTCATCCGCGGGACACCGCTGTTGGTGCAGATCCTGATTTTTTACTACGTCATCGCCGACAGTTTCGGCCTGGAGAACCGTTACGTCGCCGGGGTCCTGATCCTGTCTCTCTTCAGCGGCGCCTACCTGGCGGAAATCTTCCGTTCGGGCATCGAGTCGGTCCCGGCGTCGCAGATCGAGTCGGCCCGGGCCATCGGTCTGGGACCGTGGCAAATCTACCGGCTGGTCATCTTCCCCCAGGCCCTGCGCCAGAGCCTGCCCCCGCTGGCCGGACAATTCGCTTCGCTGGTCAAGGATTCTTCCCTTCTTTACGTTATCTCGATCCAGGAACTGACGTTGAGCGCCCAGGAGGTCAATTCCTTCACCTACAGCACGCTGGAGTCCTACATCCCGCTCGCGGTGGGTTACCTCCTCATCACCCTCCCGCTGACCGCTTGGACCCGGTCGTTGGAAGCCAAGGCGGCCTATGAAACTTGAAGTGCGCCAGGTGGACCGCTCGTTTGACGGTGTCCCCGTTCTGCGCGGGGTGACCTTCGTCGCCGACGGGGTGCGTTCGCTGGTTCTGCTGGGTCCCTCGGGCAGCGGCAAGTCGACACTCCTGCGCATCCTGGCCGGTCTGATGCGGGCGGATGATGGACGGGTGCAGATCGATGGACAGGAAGTTGGGGGGGGTGAGGATGTGCTCCGGGCCTACCGTCGCCGCATCGGCGTGGTCTTCCAGGGTTACAACCTCTTCCCGCATTTGAGCGCGTTGGAGAATGTCATGCTCCCCTTGCTACACGTGCACGGATGGTCGAAGGCTGATGCCCGAAAGCGGGCGGATGGACTCCTCGACCAATTCCGACTGCGCGACCACGGGCACAAGAAGCCGGGCCAGTTGTCCGGTGGGCAGCGCCAGCGGGTGGCCATTGCCCGGGCCCTGGGCCACCGGCCGAAGTTGCTCCTGCTCGACGAACCGACCTCGGCCCTGGACCCGGAAATGGCCGCCGAGGTGCTGGGAACGATTGAGATGCTCCGCAAAGAGGAGACGGATTTCATCCTGGTGACCCACCAGATCCCCTTTGCCCGGCGCTTTGCCGACCAGGCGGTCTTCCTGGCCGAGGGCAGGGTGGTGGAATGCGGGCCGGCCGCGCGGGTCCTGCACCACCCGGACAGCCCATTGCTGAGGGAATTCCTGCGCCAACACGACGAGTATTAGAAGTCATCTCAAAAATAGGGCAAGTCCGCGTTGCGAGTGCCACCGGCCCGAACCCGAGGAGGAACGACCGAGCATATATGAAGTATATACGTGAGGAAGTGACGACGAAGGGAGCGGGTCGGTGCCGCCGCAAC
>JANRJG010000009.1 GCA_033875315.1 Candidatus Methylacidiphilales bacterium | reverse complement strand
CATTAGATGAATTTCGTGCTCGCTGAAGCGAGAAGGCGAATGCGAGCGAGCCCGAGGCGAAAGGAGTTCGCCCAAAAAGGGCTCAACGGCAAGGAGTTCCAGCCCGTTCTTCCAAGACACGCCAAGTGATAAGGGTTGTTGAACGACGATTCAGTACACAAATTCTGCATAATAGCTTATGCTGTACAAACACACCTTTAGAGTGTAGAAACGATATACAATCATGAAGACGAACGGACTCCGCTTTTTCATCTACGCGCGCAAGTCAACCGATTCAGAGGACAGACAAGTGCGAAGCATCGACGACCAAATCGCCGAGCTTTCCGCGCTGACTGAAAAAGACGGAGCGAAGGTCATAAAGACCTTCATCGAAAAGCAGACTGCCAAGAAGCCGGGACGCCCCATTTTCAATGACATGCTTGCACGGCTTGAAGCCGGTGAAGCGGACGGCATTCTTGCCTGGCATCCCGACCGCTTGTCCCGTAACGCCCTCGATGGTGGGCGTATCATTCACATGATCGACCAGGGCCTTATCAAGACCCTCAAGTTCTGCGCCCACCATTTTGAAAATACTCCCGAAGGAAAGTTCATGCTCCAAATTATTTTCGGGCAGTCCAAATACTACGTAGACAATCTTTCGGTGAATGTTCATCGCGGCATTCGGCAGAAACTTGCCCGAGGCATGTGGCCTCAATATGCCCCTTTGGGTTACGTCAACGACGCGAAAACTCGTGGTCTGGTCATTGACCCTGTTCGGGGGCCTTTTATCCGTGAGATGTTTGAACTCTATGCCACGGGCAAGTATTCACTCGAAAGCTTGAGCCATACCATGGATGCCCTTGGCCTCATTGGTCGCAGAGGATTGAAACTCAATCAGGCAAACATGCAGTATATCCTCCGCAACCCCATCTATTACGGCCTCATCCGATACACCGGGGAACTCTACGAGGGTGCGCATGAACCGATCATTACCAAAGAGCTTTTCGATATTGTCCAAGGGCGGATGAAGCGCAAAAGCAAAGCCACACGGGTTAAAAAGAAATACTTTGCATACCGTGGTTTGTTTCAGTGTGGCGAATGTGGTGGCCTCATTACCGCCGAGGAAAAGTGGAAGCATCAAAAGAACGGCAATCGCCACCACTACGTCTTTTATCACTGCACCAAGCGGATGAAGCAACCCTGTGCGCAGCGGTGTATTCGGGAAGAATCGTTAACCTCCGAAGTCGACCACACGTTGCGACAGGTTGCCTTGCCTGAAGCCGTGCACAAGTGGCTTTGCGAAGAATTGGATCGGATGGAAACTGAGAGCATGGCTGCCGCTTCATCCTCGAAGCAACGCTTGATCGAAGCTTCTGCTTCATGCGACCAAAAGCTTGAGAAGCTCATGTCCGCATACTTGGACAACGTTCTTTCCTTGGATGAATACCGGGAACATAAAGCCAAACTCCTTGAGGAGAAGAACGACTACAAGGTGCGTTTGAAGGCCCTGGAAGGGGCCAAGGGGGATTTTTGGTTCGAACCTGCCAGACAGACGCTGGAAGCCAGTAAACAAGCGGGTCTACGGGCGATTGAGGATAAAAATGAGGAGAAGCGGGATTTTCTCCAAAAACATGGTTCGAACCTGTTTCTGAAAGACAACAAGCTTGGCGTGTCTTGGAAGAACGGGCTGGAACTCCTTGCCGTTGAGCCCTTTTTGGGCGAACTCCTTTCGCCTCGGGCTCGCTCGCATTCGCCTTCTCGCTTCAGCGAGCACGAAATTCATCTAATGCGGGGGGCGTAATATTCCCCCCTTGGGGGGACACAAGTTCAAGCGTTCGTGGGGGCGGAGCCAAACGAACTATGTGAGTGCGGCGCAGGGGGAACGGTTGGGCCAAAGGGCCACACTACTTGGGCAATGGGAGCGTCGCTTGGTCAGCAGGAGTCGCTTGCTTTGGATAAAGCCCGTTTTTCACGTCCTCTGCAGTGTTGTTCAGCCCGCTGGCGAAAATACGTATCCAACGATCTCCCTGAGGTTGCCCGGTATAGCGTTTTCTCATGATCTCCATCACCTCCACCGTGGCTTGATTGCCTTCCGGAAAGTCCATTTTTCGAATCTCTTGTAGAAGCACACCCATATATCCCAAACGATAGAATGTGGCTTCGTCATATCCGTCATCTGGTCGTAAGGCCGGGGGCAGTTGACTAAATTGGTGCTTCAAGTGCTTCACCATTTCAGTGCAGGCTTCTTGACTATAAGTTTCGCGCAGCACCTCAAGAGCCTTAATCTTTAACTGGTAATCAGGTTCGGTATTGAGGGTGGCAACCGCCGTTGTGACCGCTGGAGGGAGGGCCCTTACTACAGAAGGGGCAGTGGATTCGGCTTTTATGGGGGGCAGTGCTTTGATGCTATAGTCGGGAGAAACACCTTCCTCGCGCGAGCAGGCAGCGACCAGTCCGCAAACCATAAGAGCCAGGACAACTCGAACATTCATTTTGCTAGTGAGCTTTTCAGCATCTCCTCTGTCTGATATTTGGATAAACGTTTGGTGCTTCCGACTTCATTAACATTTGAAGTATCATAAAATAAATTCTGACTAGTTGTTCGCTCGGTCGAAAAGTCGGAAAATCCTGGAAGGTGCGTAGCGTTCCCCAAAACGTGAATAAGTTCATGACCAATTGTCCATGGCCCCTGTGATCTTCCCCCCGTATATTAGGCCGGGGCGAGGGAGAGGTTGGTGGTGTTTTGGTTTGGGTTGTTTGGGTTCCAGCGGGCCGCGAAGGCATCGGGCGGGACACGTCCGATGGAGCTTTGGGGCCGAAGGGAGTTGTAGTCGGTTTTGCGCCAATGTTCAATGAGGAGCTGCGCCTGGGGGATGGTGTCAAACCAATGCCGGTTGAGGCAGTCTTCGCGGAAGGTTCCGTTGAAGCTTTCGATGAAGGCGTTCTGCATGGGTTTGCCGGGTTGGATGTGATGGAGACGGACGCCGGTGGTCTGGGCCCACAGATGGATGGATTTTCCGGTGAACTCCGGACCGTTGTCCGTGGTGATGATCTGAGGCAAAGGTCGGGTTAGGGCCAACCGCTCCAGGACATCGACGACACGGTATCCTCCCAGTGACGTATCGACTTCAATGGCCAGGCATTGGCGGGTGAAGTCATCGACCAGGGTCAAGCAGCGGAAGCGGCGGCCGTCCGAGAGTTGGTCATGGATGAAGTCCATCGACCAGCGCTGGTTGGGGGCGGTGGGCGACTCCAAGGGAACCCACCGGGCCGAAGGCAGCTTGCGCCGCCGCCTGCGGCGCAAGGACAGGCCTTCTTCCCGGTAGATCCGCTCGGTGCGCTTGTGGTTGATGACCAAGCCTTCCGCCTTTAGCACATCATGGAGGATGGGACATCCCCAGGTGGTCTTCTCTGTCGCCCAGTGCTTCATGCGTTCTCGCAAACGCCGATCGGGATCGGGTCGGGGTCGGAACTGGACCGAGGAACGGTTCCAGCCGCTCAAGCGGCAGACCCGGCGCTGGGAGAGCCCAAAGCGTTCCATCATCTCGGCCACGGCCGAACGACGGGCTTTGGGCTTTAATACTTTTTTGCGAGCATCTCCTTCAACACCATCGCGTCCAGGGCCTGGTCGGCGACCAGCTTCTTGAGTTTGCGGTTCTCCTCTTCCAGGAGTCGCAGGCGTTTGGCGTCGGAGACTTCCATGCCGCCGAACTTCTGCTTCCACTTTTAATAGGTCGGCTGACTGATGCCGTGGCGACGGCAGATGTCTTCGACTTTGCCGCCCGCACGGGCTTCGTTGAGCCCTTGGATGATCTGTTCTTCACTATACCGGTTGCGTTTCATGGTTGGGTTCCTTCCTAGCCCCGTAGGGCTTGAACCTCAACCCGCTCCCGGCCTAATTACAGGGGGAAGATCACTCGGTATCCTTACCGGGCCCGGGGGTAAATCCAGAGGGTAAGGCCCGGGTAGTATAGCCGCCCCTACCCAGAATGATTGTCGCCTACCCAGTCTGATATGGTTTAAAGAGAGACAGCTACTGCGAGGAATGGGCGGGTAGGAAGAGGGGAGAGGTGGAGCCACAAAGGGAGGGGATACCGTCACTCACCCGATGGGCAACAAAAAGCCCCGCACGAGGCGGGGCTTTTGGAAGGAGGAAGAAAATTTCCTAAATCAGGCTTTTATCTGACGGCGGCGGAGCCAAGCCAGTGAAGCCATTCCGATACCAAACAAGGCGTAAGTTGAGGGCTCAGGAATAGTGACCGGCACCACATCCCCGACGAGATTTCCCATGCGAATGGTGTCGAATCGGCCTTCGTGCGTATCTCCGTTCAAAGCAAACCCGAAGCGGGTGAAGGAAAAATTACCCGCTTGCGTTCCGGTGGGTGCCCCGGTGCCATCAAAGGTCGCCAAGTTGGGGTTGAGGAAATAAGTGAGCGTATCGGCATTTCCCGCGCCGAAGTCGATTTTGAAGACAAACAGACTGCTGACCCCGGCGTCAGCCAGAGGAACATAATTGGTGGATGCTCCGCTCAGGAATAAATTCAAGGTGGAACCGGCCGAGTAGGCGTAAGCAAAGGATCCCCAGAGGGTCGTGCCATCCGCTCCCACGGATCCGCCGGAAACGTAGGAAGAAAACGCGCCAGCAAGATCCACTTGACGGGTCATGTCCATGTAAGCCGGTCCGCCGTAACCACCCGCCAAATTGGCGTAATTCCCACCCACGGCCGAATAGCCGGAATAACTCAGATTCGCGACGTTGTTGCGTGTGGTATGAAGGTAGCCGAAAGAAGGCGAAGAAGTAGCCCAAGAGCCACCCCAGCCGGACCCGCCGTTATTTCCGTCTATGGTGGAATCGATCGTGTAGCCATTGAAGTCTTCGTTCAACAGGGTGGCGGCCCGAAGGGAAAACAGGCCTGCGGACAGAGTAATTGCCAATACGAATAGTGTTTGTTTTTTCATGGAGGTGTTTCTTTGTTTCTTGAGTCAACTTAATTGCTTTTACTGTGTAACACAAGTAGCAGATTGCGCAAGCGTTGCGCAAAGCTTGACCTGACTGTCTCCTTGTCATAGTCCTAAGTGTATGGCGCCTGATGCCCCCAGTTTGGCTTCGCTGGCCAAGGCCGCTGGGGTTGCTCCCTCGACTGTCTCTCGCGCCTTGGCCAATTCGGCCCGTATTCCCGTTTCCACCCGCATACGGATTCAGCAATTGGCGAAGGAAATGAATTACCGGCCAAATCCCTTTGGATCGGCCATGGCGGCCCGGCTGCGTCTCAGCCGGTCCAGCCGCAGCCATGCCACTCTGGCCTGCATCCACACGGGCGATCCCTCGGACAAGGATTGGTATGCCAATCCGTTTTATCGCCGCTACCTCCAGGGAGTGGAATCCCAGGCTAAAACCCTCGGCTACGACCTGCAATCGTTCTACCTTCGTGGCAAAGACATGAATGCCCTGCGGCTTTCATCCATCCTCCACGCCCGAGGTATCAACGGTGTCGTCATTCCCACGATACCCAATCCGGAGGAAAACCTGGAGTTGGAATGGGACCACTTCGCTTCGGCCACCATCGGTTTTCAATTCAAGCACCCCATGCTCCATAGTGCCATGAACCGGCACGATCATACCATCTCGTTGGTGCTCCGCGAGATGACCCGGCTGGGTTACCAGCGCATCGGGTTGATGATCCTGCGGCTTTCCGAATTATTGGCCGAACGGGCCTTCACTGCCGCCTACCTCTTGCACCAATCGGAACAGTCCCGCAACCACCGGATTCCCATCTTGGTGACCGGACTCGGAGATGAAGGGCACCAATATTCCCAATTCAAGGCATGGGTGGAGTCGGCCCATCCGGATGCGGTCATCAGCCTGGGTATGGGACCTCACATCCTGCGCTGGCTCGCAGAGATGAATCTGAATGTGCCCGGCGATATCGGGGTGGCGGACATGGACGTCCATCCGCCCACCACCTTGGCGGGGGTGGACCAGTTGCATGAGATGGTCGGTGCGGCAGCGGTGGACTTGGTCTTGGGCCAGATCCACCGGAATGAAAGCGGGGTGCCGGAACATCCCAAAACGGTCATGCTGGAAGGGGTCTGGCGTGGCGGGGAGACCGTTCGATCTCTCTCCTGATCTGGCCAGTATGAACAACCACATCCCAAAGTCTCTGGCCGACTCATGGATTTGGTGTTCCCACCCCAAACCAGAACGAGGGGACCTGCACGCGGCCTTCCGCAAGACTTGGGACCTTCCTTTTGAACCAGCAAAGGCCACGCTTCACCTTTTTGCCTTCACCCGCTACCGGCTTTACCTTAATGGAATTTATGTCCTGCGCGGCCCTGCGCGCTACGAGAACAAGGAGCCGTGTTACGATGTGATCGATGTTTCCGGTTCGCTTCGTTCTGGTACGAACACGCTGGCCATTCTGGTGCACCGGGATTCGCCCAACGGACGCATCCAAGGGCATGAGCCCGGTTTGACGGCTTGGCTCGATGTGGAAGGAACTTGTGGAGAACAACTTTCGATCTGCACGGACGAAACCTGGAAGGCTGTGCCAGAGGAATCCTTTCTGTCCCCTTCCTTGCTCTGGACTGCGGTCCCTGGTGAGGACGACATTCACATCAGCCACGGTTGGGGTTCGATCCCGGAGGTGATTGATGCGAGGCTGGGTTTGGGCGATTGGACGGCGGCAGTGTTCCAGGATGCGGACTGGCCCGAAGCGGTCTTCTGTCCTGGGCAACCAGAAGGCAATTTCAAAGAACGGGCAATACCCTTGCTCCAGGAAAAACGGTTGCCATCGACCGGAATGAAGGTGGCAGAGATGCCCCTGGATTCCGCATGGCCACTCACTTTGCGGGCCGGCGAGGAAGTCCTGATTGACATCGGCCGACTGGTCCAGGCTTACGGAGTGTTCGATTTCGAGGCCTCTGTGGGCAGCCGCCTCTTATTGGGATATCTGCCGCCGGAACAGGAGAAGGGCCTGCCCGTTGCGGACCGCACCAGTCTCTATATCGCGGAAGAGGGACGGCAAACCTGGATGGGAGGGGACACCTTCGCCTTCCGCCGTCTCCTCGTTCGGTTGGAAACAGGTACCGTTACTTTGCATGACCTCCGCTTGGTGGAGGTGCTCTATCCGTTTCAACTGTCTGGCCGGTTCCGATGCAGTGACTCGGACCTTACCCATCTTTGGCACATCGCGGCCCGGTCGCTGGAATTGTTGAGCGAAGATGCCTATGTGGACTGTGCCGACCGGGAGCGGGTGGAGTGGATGGATTCCGACCCGCCGGCATTCGACTGCACCCGAGTCATGATGGACGGACCTGGTGAGGGGGGAGGTGTGGTGTTTGCGGATTCCCGGTTGTTCCGGGAGATGCTGCGCCGGACGGCCCTGAGCCAACGCGAGGACGGATGTGTCAAGGCCCACACCTGTTCCGACCGCTGGGACATCCATGCAGTGATGGAGGATCGCTGCGCGCTTTGGATGCATGGGGTGAAGAAGTATTACGACCACACGGGCGACCTCGGCTTTGTCGGCGAACTGTGGCCGGCGTTGATGCGCCAAGCCCGTTGGTTTCTGGAACAACGTACGGAGCGGGGACTCATTGCCAGCCGGGAATGGATGTGCTGGGACAATCCCATGGCCTATCAGATTTGCGAGGGAACTGCGCTCAACGCCTTTGTGGCGGGTGCCCTGCGGGCAATGGTCGGGCTGGGGGCCTTGTTGGGGGAGGAGGCGGATGGGTTTCTTTTGAAAAAGGAGTCCGAAGCGTTGGTTGAGGCCATCAACTGCCACCTCTGGGACGATGAAGTTGGGGCCTACCACGCCGGTTTTTTTGCCGATGAACATAAAATCCAGTCCGAGGTTTTTTTTGGTCAGATCAAATTCCGACTCAGGGTTGAGCGGGGGCTGGTTGAGCCCAGCCTTCATGCAAACCTTTTCGCCCTCAATCAGGGAGTAGCGGGAGGGGACAGACTTGCCAAGTCACAGAACTGGGTCTTAGGCCATCTGGACCAGGCGACGGGGGTGCTGATCCACCACTACCTGTTTGATTTTCTTTACGGACTGAATGATGCCAAGATAGACCAGATCGTGCTCGAACGGATTCGGGACAAATGGCGACGGATGATCCGGTCACCCTTGGAGAGTACTTGGGAGGATTTCGTGCATGGTTCCAAAATCCATGCCTACGGGTTGGTCCCGGCCTATTTCCTCAGTGCCTATGTTTTGGGGGTGAGGCCTCTGGAAACTCCCGACAAAAAGCAGCTCCTGATTGAACCCAGATTGGGTGATTTGGAATGGGCGGGGGGCGTGGTCACCACACCGTGGGGACATGTGGAGGTGGAATGGAACTCGAAAGCGTGCACCTTTCATCTCAGTATCCCACAGGGCATTTCCGTGGAACTCCGTTTACCCTGTGACGGAATCAAAAAAATGGAAATACGGGACAAGCAGGGACGGGCGATACCTGTGGAGCGTAATGAGGCCCAGGTCGGTGCTTTTTTCCCAGGGGGAGTTTACCTAGGCCACTGGGGGAGTTAGGTGCGAAACCTATTCAGGGCGAAATGGCCCGTTTCAATGTGGCGGATTGAAGCCGGATCTGGCCGAGGAATCGGTTGGGTTCGTCGACCAATTCCCACGTGATCCGGAGTTTTTCCCCAGATTTTGATGCGTGATAGCGCACGGTGAATACCACGGAAAACCCATCGGGCACGGCCGACCAGTTCCCATTTCCCATATTGCCGTTCCAGGAGCAGCTTTCGTAAGCCGGAGCCGAGCCGTCACTCAGATCGGCGCGGAATCTTCCCGTGGCGCCCTCCAATCCAGCCGCATAAACTTTCAACTCGCGCTCGGTTTCGTCGGCCATCACTTCAAATTGAAAGGCGTGTCCGAGGTGGTTCATCCACAACGCTTCATTTGTTCCCTCGTTTTGGGCGACGGGATCGCCGTTATTCCAGGAAAGCCGTACAGGACCGCCGACGGTATGGGCGACATGGCCTTCGCCGGAATATTTGAGCGGACCGATCAAGCACGGGCTTTTGGCTTTCTGCACCCGTCCGTCCTTGTTGCCTCCTCCCCAAACGACCCAATCTTCCAGGAAGCCTTGTTCCAGATCGAGTGAGCCGGGTGCGGGTTGGCTCGAGCCGGAGAGTTTCCCTTTTCCGGCCTCCCCAATCTGCAGCGTTTGGTCGATCCAGTTGTTGGTCTTGGAGGTTTCCCCCGAGATGCGGTTGATGTCGTCGGCGCGCGCGAGGAGGAGGTGGGCCCCTTCCGTGGCATTCCAGACAGGGGGTTGATGCGGACCACCACCGCCTTCGACGCGCACTTCTTCTCCAGGCGCCAAGGGACGGTGGATGCCGCCCCACGAGATGATGTGGCCATCCACGGAGAACGTGGCGCTGAGAGGCGTTTCATAAGGAGTCGCTCCCGTGCCGATGTTTTTGACCGTGGCCCAAAATTGCACGGGGTCGCCTGGGTTGATTTGTTGCTGAACCGTTCCCGTCGCTGTCACGATGAGATCGGGTCGTTTGTCGGGTGTTTGGGCGATGTGGCGGGACCGGGCCGAAAGACCACCCTCGGCGTTGTAGCTCTGGATTTCGTAAGGATAGCCCAGGCCGGGACGAATCCAATCGGAACGGTCCCGCCATTCGGTTGTATCGGGAGGTAGCGTGGCGACGTGGTGACCGGCGCGGAAGACGAAGAAGCCGGCGGTGGAATCTTTTTTCGGCGGTGCTTTCCAGCGGAGGAGGACTTCATTTTCAGTGGTTTCGGACACCAAGTCCGTGACTGAAGCGGGCAGGGATTGTTTCCCATCGGGCTGGCGGAGTCGCAGGAGCGTGACCGAGGAGGGGATTTTGAGTCGCAGGACTTTGCCCTCCGATTCAGGCTTCACGCGATAGAGATCATAGGTTCCCTGGTCGTTTTGCGTCAGAACCTCCACCTCCTCCTCGATCGGTCGGAGGAATCGCAGCACAACAGGGAGTGGCGGAGGGGTGAGATCCTGTTTGATGCGGGAGTCGAAATTGGGAACCTCGTTCCAAAGAAGGAGGCGATAGCTGCCGTCGGTCTTTTGCAATGTTAGGGAATGCAGGGTATCGGGAGCTCCTTGCGGTACGAAAAGCAGGGCACGAGGGCTGAGGGATCCCCCTTCCCATTTCATTGTCTGGGCATTCCATCGGGCGTCGGACAATTCGGCGATGAAGTTTTTAAGGGCGAACCAGGAGGGACGGCGGGTGGCTTGGTCGTTTTCAAGCAAGCCGTAGCCGTCGGCGTTATGAAGGGCAAAAAGATAAGTGCGGGGAATGCCATGACGGAAGTATTCGGCCAGGAGCATGGGGATGTTGAGGGCCTGGGCGCGGAGCGAACCTGTCTTGTGGGTTCCATTACTGACATCGCTTTCGACATTGTATCCGCACTCTGTGGGCATGAAGGGCTGAATTTCATGTCCGACGGGGAAGATGTTATTGAAGCGGGTAACATTCGTCATCAGGCTGGAGGAAGGAACGTCATAACCCTGGTAAGAATGCATATTGGCGAAGTCGAACCCGGTATGAGGGCGGGCGAGGCGGTAATCGGAAAAAATGGCGGTGAAGGCGACCACGGGGAGGTTTTTGGTGGCTGGATCGGCCCTCAAGGCGGCGATGGCGTCTTTCATGTATGCCGCACCCGCGGCCTCGTCGGTTTTGCCTTGGTATTTCAGGTTCAGTTCTTGGGGGGGGAATTTGTTGTTGAGTTCGTTGGGTCCTTCGACACCCCAGATGACCCCCGCGGGATACCGTTTGATTTCTTTGACCAGATCGTCCGGGGAGCCTGTTTTGTGGGGGTCGATCAGCATGAGAGGGCGCGCGCCGTATTTCCGGCAGGCGGCGGCAATAAGATCCGGGGATTCTGGACGTACCAAATCATGCTTGAGTCCGGTGCGGTAGTAACGCACTCCCAGGTCAAAAAAAAGTTCGGGTGGGTAATGGGTGCCCGCCCCTTTGAAAGGACCTGAATCCAGATAGCGTTCGAATGGCGAGGCATTCAGGCCGATGGAGTCGATGAATTGGTCGGAAGGGTAGGCCGGTTGGGGATATGGGGCGGAGAAAATGATGGTAGGTAGGAGAAAAGTTTGGGTAAGGAAAAGGAGGCAGGCAAAAAGGGTTTTCATGATTGCAGGGGATTGGCGTTGCATCCGTTTTTGAAATCCGGGACGTAGGGCGCTTTTCCAATATTGAAAGAGCAAAAGTTATCCATCTGGATTGCGGGTGGATGTCGCGTTTACGGTCAGACTTATCGGAGACAACCATTCTTCAAAATCAGCCTCCCGGGCACCGATCGCCGGGCCGTCGGTTTCCACCTGTCGTCGGACAGGGTCGCTGACGATTTTGAACCAGCGAATCCGGTGGCAGCCCAAGTCCCGTACCACGTGACGGACGTAAGGGACAATGAAGCGGGAGACGTAACCATCGATGTCGCGCACCGCCGTTCCGGGCTTGGCGGCCGGTTCGCCCCACGCCCGAGGGGCTCCTTCCCAATCGGGAAAGTGGAAGGGTTGAGGCGGCTAAATGGATCGGGGATGAGGTTGACGTCCCGGTTCTCGGCCCAGGCATTGACCCACTGCAACTGGCGAAACGAAGGATGACTGGGTAGAAAATGGTCCTGCGTATCGGGGATGAAGGCGGTATTCTGGCCGTAACGGATCAAGTTCGTGCCCAGCCAGGATGCGTGGTGAAAAAGGCGCTCCCATCGGGCTTCATCATCGGGGGTGGGATAAACCGATTCGTCGAAACCGGAATAGCAATTGAAGGCAGGCCCTTCAGCCAGGGGATGGCCGGTCTTATCCGAGACGACCAGAACGCTTGAGGCAGCCTGGCTATGGGTAAGGCGAAAGGGTGTCATGTTTTTCCATTCTAGAGGATCGGGCGCATTACTTCGGTAAAGCGAGCTGGTCAGTAGAACATCCCCACAAAGCTAATGATACAACTGCTATTGACAATAAGAGGTCCCTGTTTTGAAATCAACCAAGATGTATCTCCACAAAATTCGGCATTTCTTGAATTACTCCTACGCCCGTCGGGTGTCCGCCAGCGGGTTTTTTATGATCAACAAACGGCGATTCCGCTCGGAGATCCAAGATTTGGGCCATGAGATCTTCCGCTGGCGGGTGACGGGCTCCGGTTGGACGGCCAACGAAAGCCAGGTTCAGTTGACTCCCCCCTGCAAGAAGGACAGCGCCAGCAGGTTTTTACTGGGGTCCAACGGAGGAATCAGCCTGCGTGATGGAAGCGGACACCTGTTCTTTCAATCAGCGCCGGGCCAAGGATTCGGTGTTTCCGGTTCCGGCTGGGTGATGCAGTTCCTCTATCAACCGGATTACCAGTTTTACGGGATGGGCCAGAAAAACAATGGATTCGAAAAATCCCATCTGCGGACGAAATTTTGGAACACGGATGTCTTCGGCGATTTTCCGGCCACCCAGGTCTGGAATGAGACCACCGATCCGATGTATGTCTCGGTGCCCTACCTGATCATCAAGCGGGGTAACACTTATTCGGGAATCCTGGTCAACAACCCCCATGCGGTGTTTATGGATACGGATTCGAACTACCATTTTGCGAAACGCCCGAGTGATTACGTGCCCCGGGTTTGGATCGGCTCGGAACAAGGCATGCCCGAGATGTTTATCATCCATGGGCCGGATTTACCCGGCTTGACCCGCAAGCTGCAGCAGCTCTGCGGAACCACCCCCCGGCCGCCGCTTTGGGCCCTGGGCAACCACCAATCACGCTGGGGTTATGCCGGAATCAAGGACTTGGAGTGGCTCGACCGCGAGCACCGCAGGCACGGCATTCCCTGTGATGGTCATTGGCTGGATATTGACTACATGGAAAATTTCAAAGTATTTAGTTTTAATCCGGCTCATTTCCGCAACGTCCGCAAGGATCTGGCCGGCCTTCGTAAAAAAGGCCGACGGGTGGTGGCCATCCTCGATCCGGGTGTCAAAATGGAAAAAGGCTATCCCATTTACGACGAAGGAAGTCGGGAGGGACACTTCTGTCTCAATTTGGAGAAGAAGGAGTTTGTCGGGCATGTCTGGCCTGGGGAAACCGTCTACCCTGACTTCTCACAGAAAAAGACCCGCGATTGGTGGGCCCGCCATGTGGCGGAGTTTGCCCGCCAGGGAATCGCCGGTTCGTGGATCGACATGAACGACCCGTCAGTGGCCGGTGCCGAGCCCTTCGATATGCTCTTTCGGGGAGGACGGGCCAACCACAGCAGTTTTCACAACCAATACGCCCTCGGTATGGCCCGGGCCACCCGGGACGGATTCCTCCAAGCCCATCCGAACCGGCGACCTTTTGTCATTTCCCGCAGCGGCTTCATCGGCCAGTGCCGCTACTCTGCGATTTGGAACGGGGACAATGTCTCCAACTATTTCCATCTGAAAAATTCCATACCGATGACGCTGAACCTGGCGCTGTCCGGCATTCCTTACAACGGACCCGATGTCCCCGGTTTTGCCCGCAATGCCTCCCCGCAACTCGCCATCGATTGGTACAAAACCGCTTTTCTCTTTCCGTTCATGCGCAACCACAGTGAGTTTGCCTGCGATCCTCAGGAACCCTGGCGCTATGGTCCCAAAGTGCTGGGGGTGATCCGGCATTATGTGCGTCTGCGCTACAAAATGCTGCCCTACCTTTACAATCTTTTCATCCGCCAGGAGGCCACAGGGGAAGCCATCATGCGCCCGCTTTTCCACGACTTCGAAGACACCCGGGCACTGCCCTTAGGCAAGGTGGACGATCAGTTCCTCATCGGACCGGATGTCATGCAGGCACCCGTGGTGGAGGAAAACCAGAAATCACGCAGCGTTCTTCTGCCGGGCAAAAAAAGATGGTTCTCGGCTCTCGAGGGGGAATGGGTCCAGGGAGGGCGGCGCATCACGGCCGCTGCAGGGGACCGTTCCACGCCTTTGTATTTCAGGGAAGGAGCGATCGTTCCCATGAAGGCGGGAGAAAGGGGCGACCCGGCAAACGATCTGGCCCGGATCGAATTCCATGTTTTCCTGGCCCGCGAGAGCAAAGGATCCTACCACAACAACTACATCTTCGATGATGGGGAAACTTTTGACTACCGGCGGCGGAAGCAGACTGAATTGGAGATCAAAATGGAAAACAGCCGCAAAGGATTGAAGATCGATGTCCGCACCGTGCAACTGGGTTATAAACCGTGTCGTTTCCGGGTCGTTCTCTATGCCGATTTCCCCGAAGTCTTGGTCACCCTCAACGGAAGGGGAGTAAAAACCGGATGGCGGAGGCGCCGGTGGACCCTGACCGGCAAGTCGATCAAGACCTATGTTTCCAGTGAATGGAGCAGTGACTGAGCCCGGCGCGGTAGTCCGCCGAAACGGGGTCTAAGCCGGAACGATGCAGTTTAACCACAGAGGACACAGAGAACTCAGAGGGAAATGCATGGTTACAACAGAAGAGGCTGATCACCGTTCGGTGAATCCCTTTTCTTCCCAAATCCGTTTCGTTCCTCCTCGGCGTCTCTGCGACTCTGCGCGATTTCAACTGCATAGTTAAGGCTAAGGTGAGGGGGGCTCGGTTGATTGAACCAATCGCAACCAACCAAGCGAACCCGGGGAAATATGTGGACACCCGTGGCGGACGACAGA
The DNA here is from genome assembly GCA_033875315.1 of Candidatus Methylacidiphilales bacterium. Classification (NCBI taxonomy): domain Bacteria; kingdom Pseudomonadati; phylum Verrucomicrobiota; class Methylacidiphilae; order Methylacidiphilales; species Methylacidiphilales bacterium. The sequence continues at coordinate 181,194 of JANRJG010000009.1, read as the reverse complement.
CCAATTTGAGGGAAGCAGTGCGGGTTTTTGGGAGACATCCACCCATTCATACCTGAGGAAGTTGGCGCGCACCCACCCCGGCGCCAGCTCCGGATGGGTCAAGCCGCCCGCTAATTCATCCGCGGGTATGGCCAAGTCGACTATCCACTGGCCATCGGAGACCCGGCTGGCCGTCTTCAGCTTGGAAAAGTTCCAGGCCCGGTCCATTTTCAAGTGGTGGAGGGAGTAGTTGTCACTCAGAACTCCGTCACTCTGAAAGTCCGGAGATCCGGGCAGATTGAAACGGAGATCAAGCACATCATTTTTGGGCGAAACTTGGATTTCAAAATACATCCGTGCATCGGCAAACCGGCTCAGGAAAACTTCCACCACATCGCCCCGGTAGAGATCGGCGTCACGGCCTGATTGGGAATTTATCGGGGGGCGTCCCGCACATAGAAATCGGAGATACAGATGGGACGAATCCCAGAGTAGCCGGATTTTTGTGGGAGAGACGGGTTCGGTGGAAGGTTGGCCACTGCCGTAGCAGGGAATAAGAGATCCGATCTCCGCGGCGGAATTCCACGCCGGGTCCTGGGAATCCGCGGTGATCCGGGGTTGCTCAAGGGCATGCGGCACGGAAATCCGGGGATGTCCATCCACCGGGGGTGGGCCGGAATCGAGGCCCGAAACGAGAGCGCTTCCGGAGAGCCCGTTGGACAAGACGGAAATAACCGCAAGAACCAGAAAGGGAGTTCGCATGGGCAGATTCATTCCCAAAAGGGAGCCTCTTTCGGAGATATGGCCGAATGAGCATTCCTTTCTACCCTGTTTATCCCAACCGACAAGAACGGTCAGGGGATGTGCACCCAGGGTATTGTTCCCTGGGTGGCTACCGTCCTGGGCATGGATGGTCAGGTTTCGCTCCAAGCGTGCATCAAGGGTAAACCTTCATGGCGTCCACAATGTTGTAGAGTCCGTCGATTTTTACGGCACCGATGTGATGACTCCCGGCGGACAGCCCGGTGATGCTGTAGACGGTTTGCTGCGCTTGGAGAGTGGCTGAATAACAATTCACCCGCTGTTTGAACACCCCGTCAACGTAGATGTCCACGTTGCCGGAACCCGAGTCTTTCTCCGTGATATAGTCCACCCCCGTGCCATTGAAGGTGAAATCCCAGTAACTGCCGTTGACAGTCATGTAATGAACGTCGTTGCTATAATCACCCACCCCGCGGTTGTAGGAGTAATTCCATGAATCCCCACTGACCGTAAATGCGGAACTGGTGTCGTTGACCATGGTTGCCGGGGGCGGAGCCGGGGTGGTGTAGACCTTGATTGCGTCGACAATGTTATAGGTTCCATCCACTTTAACCCCGCCAATCGTATGGTTTCCCGGTGCCAGACCGGTGATGCTGTAGACTGTCTGTTGGACCAGTCTGGAGGGGGCGTAGCAGTTCACCCGCTGTTTGAACACCCCGTCAACGTAGATGTCCACATTGCCGGAACCGGAATCCTTTTCGGTGATATAGTCCGCTCCGGTGCCGTTGAAGGAGAAGTTCCAGTAACTGTTGTTGGCCATCATGTAGTGGACGTCGTTGTTGTAATCACCCACATTCCGGTTGTTGGAGTAATTCCATGTGTCCCCGCTGACATTGAAGCCCGGTGCCGTGTCGTTGTAGATGGTGGAATTGCCGCCGCTGCCGGTGAGAAAACCACCAGTGGAGGTCAGGGTGATCTGGGCGAGTTGGGGATCCCAGGATGCCACGCCGGATGCGGCATTGAACTCGACCTTGAGATAATTCGTCCCGCCGGGGAGTGCTCCCGAGGGAACGTAGTTGTAGCAGACCCACTGGCCATTGTTGCTCCCGTAATTGGCCGCTACCACACCTGCCAGACTCCACGTTGCCCCGTCGGGGGAAGTGTAAAACTTGATCCCCCCTTGGGTGGCAGGGTCGGCGTGGTTGATCCCGGCATAAACCGATGCCGTGAATGATGAGATATTACTGGATCGATAGACCAACGATTGGGTGGTGTCCGAAGAACGGCAGGCCCGGCTGGTATCACCATCGAAGTAGGCGTTGGAATTGTTGGTGTCCAAGGTCATCCCGGTGGTTTTGCTGTTCACTTTGGTCCAGTCGTCAAGACAGTCGGTGGCCAGAGTGGGGGCCTGCCAGCGGAACATCATGACTTTGGCATGCCAGTCGTCTTCCTCGAAGATGAGGTATTCCCCGTTCGACCGCTTGTAGACACTGATGCCGTACGGGATATCGAGCGCTCCGGAAATGTTCATGACTTCCGGACCGGCATGAATGGAGCCGACAAAGGTGCCGCTGGCCAGAGTGTACACATCGATGGAGCCGGACTCGATGTTGTTTCCAAGGTTGCCGTAGCCGACAAAAATGTAGTCGCCTTCCGCCGTGATCGCGGTGGCCCGCGGAACCGAAATATCCCAGGCGGCCGTGCGGTTGCCCGTGCTCCAACTGTTGAAGCGGGCAATGCGCGTGCCGGCGTCCCGGTCCACATTGGTGTCCGCGCTGGTGATGAGCATGACGTCCGTGGCGCGCTGGTAGATGATGCGTTTCAAATCCCCACCAGTGGAGGCCGGGCGGGCCAGGGCTTCATACTGGCCGCTGACATAACTGTAGATCGGATTGCCATTGGCATCGAGACCCTGCATTTTCCAGTGGCGTAGGCCCACGGTGGCATTCCAGTTGTTGCACTGCCAGATGTCGCCGTTGCTGTCGACCCACCAGCCGTAGGCCAAGTTGGGGGTGCCCGGCCCACTGACGTATTCACCGGCATCCATCTGACCATTGCCATTGCCATCGCGCCAGATGAACTCCCCACCGGTGGGGGAATTGGGATAGGTGGCGGTGTAGTTGGCGTTGGATTCCAGGAGACCGCTGGGGATGGCGATTTCCCCGTCGGTGGCGGAGTTGAAGCGGTACCAGAGGAGCCGTCTGGCCTGCATGTCCATGACGTAGAGGATTTTCTTTCCGCCGACGGTGCGCACAAACGTCCCGCCCGTGTAGTCAAAGTTGTCGTTGGCGCGTTGATAGCGCTGGTCCTGGGGATACTTGAACTGGTTCAGCGTGTGGCCTTTCAAAGTGGCCTCCTTGCCCGGTTTGGTTTGGGAAAGATCAAGTTGGTAGTGGTTGTATTTGGTGTAGACGTCCAAGAGATTGCCGTTGGCACTGCCCGGATCAGCAGAGGCGGTGTCGACAAACTCCAGCCCTTGGAGAATCCAGTTCCGGTTGCCGCCCGAGGTGTAAGATTCGAGAATCGATCCGCCGCCATTCCAGAAGGCCCATTTTCCGACATTATTCTGGCCGATGTAATAATTGCCCGAGCTGTCGACGCCTACGCCGGTCAGTCCGCTGAACTTGAGCGGGCCGACTGCTCCGGCGGTTCCGGAGAAAATGCCCTTCTGCGTGCCGAAGGTGGCGGCCAGGGTCGGTGTGGCATTGTTCAGATTGGAGTAGATTTTCAGGTTTTGATCGGGACCGTTGTCCGCCACGACCAGGCGTCCGCTGTTGTCAAAACAAAGGGCCTGGGGATCGAATCCGGCCGCTCCGGTGATGCTTTGGGAAAGAAGATTGCCGTTGCTGTCGTAGTGAACGATTTTTCCCAGAGCCGGCTGGGCCACCCAGACCGTGCCATCGCCGTTCGAGGCGCAGGCACCGGGCCCGGCCAGACTCCAACTGCGGGTCTTGGTCAGTGCGGATTTGTTCCAGACCTGAACCTGATTGTCCAAATCCTGGGTGACGAAGAGGAGGTTGTTGGTGTTGTCCACGGACAGGCCCTTGACCGATTTGCTTTTATCCGTGGTTGAGGTGGTGGTGGTGGAAACCTGGGTGCTGACCGTGCCGTTGAAATTGAAGCGGTAGATGTTGTTCCAGTTTCCGGCATAGACATAGTTGGCATCCCCGGTGATGCCGACGCCGCCCTCGAAGTAATCGTGGTTGTAGTTGAGTTTCCCGATGTAATCGCCGTTCTTGTAGATGCCGCCGTTGTGTCCGGCTTCATCCCACCAGCTTGCCGTATAGACCGTGCCATCAGGTTTGACCCAGATGCCATTGATGTTGTTTTGCATCCATTTGCCGTAGTTGCTGATGGATCCCTGCCCCCAAGTATTGCCAAAAAAGGAGGTGGCATAGGGGAGGTTTTGCGCCCGGAGGGCAGGTGGGAAGAAGAGGCTGAATGAGGCCAAGGCAAGGCATAAGGCGGAGGGAGGCATTTGAATTTTCATAACCGAGTTCCTGGGTTGATGTTCTTAAATGTCGTCTGTGGCAATGACTATAAATTGGGCTGGTCAGCCGGACAACCGATCCTTTAGTCTACGTAGACTGTGGGGACGATGCGTCAAATCGCCAAAGAGGCGGGAGTGCATTGCACGACGGTCTCGCTGGCCCTCCGTCAGCATCCCCGCATTCCGGTGGCCACACGCGAGCGGATTCTGGCGGTGGCCGAGCGGATGGGTTATCGGCGGAATCCGCGGGTGGGTTGGTTGATGGGCCAGTTGCGTTCACCCAAAACGGCCGTGTACCGTTCCCATCTGGCCTACCTGGTGCCGACTTTGGATACGGTCCGGGAGGATCCCTATTATCGCCGGCACTTTGAAGGAGCCCGCCGGCGGGCGGGCCAATTGGGATTCGAGCTGGAATTGTTTCCTGCGGCCCCTGGAACCGCCCTGCCGTTGATCCGGCAGTTGCGGGCCCGGGGTATTCCCGGCCTGTTGGTTTCCGGTTTGGATGATTCCGCCATGCTGCTCGCGCCGGAATGGAACCGTTTTGCGGTGGTGACGGTGGGTTTTGCCCTGCCGCATCTTCCCTCGGTGTGCAACCACCAGTTCGAATCGGTCCTGCGGGCCCTGGAGAAACTCACCCGGTTCGGCTACCGGCGCATCGCGCTCCACCTGAGTGTGAGTGATGACCTTTGGTCCAATCACACCATGCTGGCGGCCTTTTTGTATTATCAGAGAAGCCAGCCTGTGAGCAACCGGTTGGCCCCCCTGCTTTATGACCGGCATGATGCGAAAGCCTGGACCGCCTGGTTGCGCCGCACGCGTCCGGATGCCGTGTTATCGGACAATGGGGACATCCTCCAGATGCTGGGCCAGGCCGGGGTGCGTGTTCCCCGGGACATGGGCTGTGCCCATCTGCACTGGATTCCCGAGCACGGCAGGCTGGCGGGAATCTATCAAAGCCTCGAGACTGTCGGCGCAGCGGCGGTGGATTTGCTGGGGGGCATGCTCCAGCGCGGGGAATGCGGAGGGCTATCTCTTGCCAGGACCCTGCTGATTGAAGGCAGATGGCGCGGAGGAGCCAGTATCAGACGTCGGGCCTGATCCACCTGCGGATGAAAAGACCCCAGTCTGAGCGATTCGCCTCCATTCATAACTGCGGACGATCCCGATGCCCGGTCCTATCCCGGAAGGCAGTAATGCGGGTAGACGAGTGGCAAAGGTCGATGGTCTGCCCTGGGTTTAATTCATTCCAGCTTTCGATAGGATCATCTCAAGGGGCTTGGCTCACCAGACCGGGCCGAGCCAGCCGCCTGGGTCTCCTGAAGGCACGCGCTGAATGGCACCGAGAGGCAACGGATCTCCTATTTGGGGAAAACCATCAGCCGTCCAATACACTTGTTGAATTCTCGCGCTGCGATAGCGGTAAGTGAAGAGCGGGGTACTCTTGGCGTGGTAAACGATCCAGTCCTGGGTTCCATCGGGACTGGTGAAGAAGCCGTTATGCCCCGGACCGAAAACCCCGTGGGCATCATGACGCTGGAGCATCGGTTCCGGATGCTGTGTCCACACCGAAGGGTCCAAGAGATCGGCAGAAACATCCGCATGGATCATCCCCAACCGGTAGCACGGCTTGCCCACATCACACATCGAATAGAATAGAAATACCCTGCCGTTGCGCACCAGGCAAACCGGTCCCTCACGTACCTCGGCGCAGCCAAACCCATCACAAGGAAGTTGTGAGCGCGGTCCTCGTGTCGTCCACGGGTTTTCCAGTGAACGGATGAAGACCTGATGTCCGGGGAATCCAGCCCACAAAAGGTATTTTTTTCCGGAGGGCAGGGTCAGTAAGTTGGCGTCAATGGCGTAGTGTTCGTCGTGCTCATCCGTGAGCAGTTTGGCCTTGTAGTGGAAGGGGCCCATCGGGTCATCGCTTTCACTTTCCAGGACATGATTCCGGTGGGTGAGATGATTTCCGTCACTGGCGCAGTAGTAGAGATACCAGCGTCCGTCTGCGAAGTGCAGCTCGGGGGCCCACATTTGCTTCGAGCGCAAGGGCAGATCGCCATGCCAGACCACATGGGGTTCGGCCGTGTAGAGATCCTTGATGGATTGGGCCCGCCTTATTTCAATCGTGTCATTGCCGCTGTGCAGGTAGTAATACATCCCGTTATGTACCACGATCCACGGATCGGCCGCGTCCAGGGTGGGAACGATGGGATTGGCGAAGAGGGAATGTTCTTCCGTGCGGGCCAGAGTTTCGTTCATGAAGTACGATAAATACAGTCAGTGCCAATTGACCAACTCCTTGCGCAAGGCCTGGATGTTCAACCGGACCGGGACTTATCCGCGATACGGGAATGCTCCGCGGTGATCGTATTCCGGCTTTCGAGGGCGGATTTTTCAATGGCGGCGATCTGCGTTTGCACGGCTTTGATGCGCTTCAGGTCGAACTTCAAACTGCGGTCAAAGCGGTACAGGCCGTTTTGCTCTTGGAACACATCAGTCAGTTGCGTGTAGCAATAACCGAACATGTGGGGATCGCTCAGGAGTACCTGGCACAGGCCCTCGAAGCGGGTGTAAAATTCCTCCAGCGATTGCGGGCGCTGGCCATAACCCCAGGAGTCTTCCCCGGGTTTGGCGTCGGGGTTCCACCAGATGCCGCCAAACTCACTGACGAAAAAGGGCTGGCCTTGATAGGGAACCGACCAGACGGCTTGGTGGTGGTGGGGGTGGGGATTGATGAAGGGGCGGCCCTCGGCGAGCCCCGCATGGATGCGGGCAAAGGCGGCGGGATCCTGTTCGTAGTCATGCGAATCGTAGATGTCGGTTTCAGGGACCCGGTGCGCGTATCCCGAGGCATCGATCACCGGGCGGGTGGGATCGATGGCCTTGGTCGCCCAATACATCGCATGAGTTACGTCGTCGAGTTGGCTGATGCGGTCACTGAGGGGTTGGAAAGTTTCGTTCAAAGGGCACCAGCCGATGATCGAGGGATGGGAATAATCGCGCTGCACGGCCTCGATCCATTCACCGATGTAGCTGGGTCCGGGTTTTTGATGATCGGTGGGATGGCCAGCGCCCCCGCAACCCCAATCACCAAACTCCCCCCAGACCAGGTAGCCCATGCGGTCGGCGTGGTAGAGGAAGCGTTCTTCGAATACTTTCTGGTGCAGGCGGGCGCCGTTGAATCCGGCATCCAGGGAAAGCTGGATGTCCGCAACCAGCGCTTCGTCGGTGGGTGCCGTCATCAGGCCGTCGGGGTAATAGCCTTGGTCGAGGACGAGGCGCTGGAAAACGGGGCGTCCGTTGAGCTTGACCGCCTTCCCGTCCAAGGTCACCGCGCGGAGGCCGGCGTAGCTGCGGACGGAATCGAGAACCTGTCCTTCCGCATCCAGCAGTTCCAAGAGAAGGCCGTAGAGGAAGGGATCTTCGGGTGACCAAAGCCTGCGGTGGGCGCTTGGAATGTCGAGTCGCAGACGCGGGGTCATCGCTTCCGTGCAGGAGACGCAGGTACAGGTCAGGTTGGTGCCGTCCGGGAGGAGCAGGCTGGCGCGCAGGGAAAGTGCCGTCTGGGGTCCACGGATGGGTTGTTCGATGTGGAAGCAGGAGGAGGTCAGGTCGGGGGTGATGCGGGTGCGCAGGAGATGGGACTCTCCCACCGGTTCCATCCAGACCGTTTGCCAGATGCCGGTGGTGCGGGTGTAAAGGCAGCCGAAGTTGTGGAATTTCCAACTCTGCTTCCCGCGCGGTTGGGGGGGCTCATGCGGATCGCGGGCACGGAGGGTAATCTCCACCACATCGCCCCCCTTGCGCGGGCCGAGATCGGCCGTGAATGGCGTAAAGCCACCGCGATGGCGTTTGATTTCTTTTTTATCCGCCCAAACCGTCGCGTCGTAATCGACTGCCTGGAAATGGAGCAGGATGCGCGCCCCATCCCAATCCTCAGGGATGGTGATGCGGCGGCGATACCACACAGCGGCCATGAAATCGGTTTGGCCGACACCGGAGAGGGAGGATTCGGGGCAGAAGGGCACCAGGATTTGGCTGGATAGAGGCCGGTCTAACAGGCCCCGATCCAGGCCGGTATCGGCGGAATCGATCTCAAAATTCCACGGGCCGTTCAGGCACTGCCAGGAATCGCGAACAAATTGGGGGCGCGGGTACTCGGGGCGGGGGAGGGAGGAGTCTGGAGGAAGCATGGGGGCGCTGTAGGGTAAAAAATCGGGCAAGCTAGTCAACCCACCCTGCCCGATATGTTTAAAGAATAATCAGTCGAATCAAAAATCAAATCGCAGGAATTCAGCGCTGCACGAGCTTTCTGCGGGTCAAGTAAAGCGCGAGCGCACCGACGCCAAAGAGGGCATAGGTGGATGGCTCGGGTATGGGTGAGGACCAGAGGAATTGGTCGGTGGTGAGGGCGGTGTCGCTGATGCGGACTTCGTCAATGCCGCCGCTCCAGAAATCATTCGGACCTCCAAACCAACCGCGGCCCACCGTCCATGTGGCAGGCGAGTTGTTGAGTCCACCGGCGGTGGTCGTGGTGCCGACAACATCCCAACTTTGGTCCAAGTTGTCCTGGAGATAAAGCGTGAGGGTGCCGCCGCTACTGACCAGTGCGGTGTTGAACCAAGTGAAGCTGCTGGCGATGTTGAAGCCGCTGTCGATGACACGGAGAGTTCCGGAGCCATCCAACAACGCGATGCCGAGGTTACCATTGTCCCCGCGCTGTTGATAAAAGAACTGCCCTCCCGGACCTGGAGTCCCTCCCTGATCCCTGCCGAGGAATGTCTTCCAGCCGGTGGCATCGGAGTAGATGCTGGCCTCGATCGTGAAGTTTCCGGTGAAGTTGAATGAGTTAAGTGGAGTGCTGTCGGTGTAGATGTCCCGGGTCCCATTGAAGTAGGCCCAGCGGGTGCTCGATGCTCCTGTTTGGGGAACGATGGCACCGGGGCCACCGGCGCCGAAGGTGGGGGAGGTGTTGATCCCTGGATCTCCTGCGGGACCGTCAAATGTCCGGAGGGGATTGCCGTTGCCCGAGTAGTCTGCAGTGGTGGTGAAAGGGCCGCCGCCAAGGTTCCCCTCCAACTGACCGCCATCGGCTTGGTCCTCAAATCGCCAGTAACTGAGGGTGGCGGCCTGTACCGACCCAAAAGCACATAAGAGCAGACCTGCGCAGACAGCGATCCGGGCCCCGGGCAGGTTGTGGATGGAATAGCTGGAACGATTGATTAATTTATTCATGATTGGCATTCTCCGTGTTTGTTTGCTTGGATACACCATGCGTGAAATCACACTGAACCACCATGGTTGCTTTACCCACAAATCTATCTGAAAAGCACATCATCGGCGCACGCAGCCGGGAAAATCTTGCTCAGGGCGGACGGATCGAGGCCCTGCGCAAGCGGGGAATTGAATGGTGTGGTATTTCCCACGTAGCCCAACCCTATCAGATGGTTCGCAAACGACCGGATTTTGGACACATTCTCGGATGTCAGGGGGGGGGCGGGGAGATTTGGTTCGAGGGGCGGTGGCACGCATTCCGGGAAGGCATGATTTTTCTCAACCCGCCCGGACATTCCGAAGCCATGCGGGCTGTGGCGGGTCGGCGTTGGGAATTCTGCTGGGTCCACCTGCAAGCCGATCATTTCCCCCATCCGGAAAGCCAGCATTGGAAACCGCGCATTTTCCGGCTTGATCCCCGCCCGCTGCGCACGGCCGTGGAAGGACTGCTGCTGGCACAAAACATTCTTCCGGAAATGCCCGGTATCGACCATTGGGCGGAACTGATCCTTCTTTACTCCCATCGTCTGATTCAGGGAGAACGCAGTGACGTGCGTTTGTGGAAGCTTTGGGAGGCGGTAGGTAAAGACCCGGGGCGGGACTGGTCCATCCAAGAACTGGGCCAAATGGCGCATCTCAGCCGGGAACACCTGCGCCGGATCTGCGTCAAGGAAACCGGTCGAACGCCCATGCAACAGGTGACTTCCATCCGCATGCAACGGGCCGCCGCCCTGCTGCAATACTCCGACCAGTCCATCGAGGCCATTGCCCACGCCATGGGGTATGAAAACCCTTTTACATTTTCCAACAGTTTCCAGCGGTGGATGGGCTCACGCCCCTCGATCTATCGGCAGGCGCAAAAACAGGACTCCGATCCGGGACCGATGCGTCCGTCCACTGTCTTGGGCAAATTCAGTCTTTCCCAGCGACTGCCGAAGTCCCGCTGGCACTGCCTGAACTTGGCCACTTGGGCCAACCGTGCCGTTTCCACCGGGACGACTGGTTGGTTTGGGGATGAGCACCGGTTGCCGCTCGTGCCGGGGCGTCATGTGTTCCACGGGGTTCCGTTTGATCTCATGCAGGAATTGCCGCCCCAGCCCCGGGCCATGGTGCTTTTCCGTTCGACCCATCCCCACATTACCGCGTGCGTGGGGGCCGGACTTCCCCTCGGCATCGACATTCCCATTCGCACAAGGGTTCGTGCCGCGTATTTCCTTCATGCTGCGGGATGGGTGGAGGGGGGTGAACCCTTCGGACGCTACCGCATGGTACCGGTGCGCGGGCGCGAATCGGAAATCCTGATCCGTGCGTTGGGGGAGTCCAGGCCCTCTCCCTCGTCGCCAGCCAACATCCAGGACTGGTGGTGGGGTTTCGAGCCGGTGGAAACCAAGTCCACCCGCAGTGTCTATGTGGGTGATCCGGCGGGCAGCCCGGGGAAATCCGGGCGCATCTACGTCCATGAGTGGGTCAATCCCGACCCTTCGGTGCCACTCCAGGAAATCCGCATCACCGTTCCGGGCACGACGCGATCCACCCTGGCCCTGCTCGGACTTACACTGGCCTTGTATTGATCAAGTACGCAATGCCACATGACGGAGGCTGCCTGGACTATGGTAGCGGGCCACCGGTTCGCCGCGGGCATCGCGGTCGTGCAAATCCTGCAAAAACTCTCGGAAACCCACGGCGGGTTGCCAGCTGATTTCATTCCTCGCGGTGGTCAAGTCATGCTGCTCGACCTGATCGGGTAGTGGCAGGTGGTATTTTTTCAAAAGGGCGGCCCCACCGGGCACCAGCTCATCACACCAGGCAGGACCGAGGCCGGAAAAATCCTGCCGGACTGCTTCAGGCATGCCATGCGCCGTGTGGATGATGGTCCGGAAAAAACGCACCCGGCCATCCAGTGCCGCAGAAACAGCCGCCACCGTGGCGGTGGCCACGTCCCCGGCATCCACTCCGTTGCGCAGCAATCGGGCACCGAATTCCAGATACGGTCCCGGCACAAATGCGTGGTAACGCAGAATGGCCACGGGCGCTCCGGTCACCTCGTGGTACATCCGGCAAAGATCCTCCCCCAACACCTTGCTCACCGAATAGACCGATCCCCAGCCATAAGCCATGGAAGAGGCAAAAACCAAGGGAGGGCTCCCCGCTTCGCGGCAGGCCTGGATCAGGTGGAACGTGCCATCCACATTCACGGCAAAGGTGGTTTCATCGCTGACCGGAGGTTGGTGTCCGCAATGCCAGGCCGCCAAGTGGATGACGGCATCCATGCCCTGGACAGCCTGACGGATGTCGCCCGGGGAACGGACATCGCAACGGACGAATTCCAACCCATTTCCTGAAGTGGGCGGGGCCACCATGTCGGCCGCCCGGACTTGAAAGCCCTGTTGGCAAAGAAGCGGCAGTACAAATCGGCCGGCAACTCCGCTGGAGCCCGTGACGAGAATGCGTTTCGCCGCCAGTTTCAGACCGTGTGAGGGCAGGTTCATCTGCGGATGAGCTTCCATCGTTGCGCGGCGTTGCCAAACGATTGCCAGATATGGACATTGGTGCCATTGGCCGAGCCCATGCCAGCGACATCCAGACGTTTACCGGGGGCGCACTCCGGCTCCAATTCGAAGAGGTCTCCACCCACCGAAATCAGCTTCCAGCGCTGGGCGGCATTGCCAAACGATTGCCAGATATGGACATTGGTGCCGTTGGCCGAACCCATGCCATCGACATCCAGGCGGCGCCCTGTGGCGCATTGCGGTGTCAGTTCGTAGAAACCATTGCCCACACTGGTCACCCGCCAAGTCTGGGCGGGGTTGCCGAAGGATTGCCAAATTTGGACGTTGGCTCCATTGACATCCGCTGAGGCATTCACATCCAACCGCTTACCGGCGGCACATTGGGGCTCCAGTTCGTAGAGTGCATTGTTGACGATACTTCCACCGCTGTTGGGGGTGGAGAGGCGCCAGCGTTGGGCATTACCGGCGTTGGTTTGCCGGATCTGAACATTGAGGCCGGCGTCGGCACCGTTCCCGGCGACATCCAACCGCTTGCCCGGGGCGTTCATCGGCTCGAATTCATAGACGTCCGTGGAAATGCGGATCGGACGCCACTTCTGGGCTGGCGCCCCGTTGGACTGCCAGATGTGGACATTGGTGCCATCCACCGTTCCGGAACCGGCCACATCCAGGCGGCGCCCCGTCGCGCACTGCGGGGTAAGTTCATAGAAGCCGGCCCCCGCATCGGTGAAGCGCCAGGCCTGGGCGGGTGCCCCGTTGGTTGTCCATAGATGTACATTGGCCCCGTTGGCGTCGGCGGCCCCGGCCACATCCAGACGTTGGCCCGTACTGGAAAGTGGTTCGAGTTCGTAAACCATGTTATTGGTGATTCCGTTGTCGCCATCGCCTGTTAGATTCGAAATCTTTATCACGGTTACGGAATCGCTGGTGGTGAACCCGGCCGAAGACCCCGATCCCGTCAGTACACTGGTGGACCAATTTCCGTTGTTGTCGAAAGACAGGGCTTCAATGCGTGCCGTTCCCCGGATGTTGAGTGTCATCGGGCGGCTGGTTTCGAGGTTTGTATTGCTTCCCTTGTTGTACGAGGAGGTCTCAATCCAGGTGACGATGTAAGAAGTGCCGTCCGCCTTCTGGAAGAGGATGTGGAAAAACTTGTCGAGGCCCCCTTGGATGGAGTAGTCGAGTCCGGGCGGGTTGAAGCCGGGGCGGCTCCAGGTTTTGCTCGAGGTATTGAACGTGCTTTCGTTGAACAGGTTGACCAGATTTTTCAGGGCATTGAATGCCGGGCGCGGGGTGCCGTCGTTGCGGACAATGCCCCAGCGGTTGTTTTCGTTGACCTCCGAGCCCTCATCCATGAGTTGGTGCAGGTAGGTCTTGGCGTCGCCGAGGTAGCCGAGCAGCATGGCGCGCACCACCATTTTCATTTGGGCGCGTTCGGAAATGCCCAGGGGACTGCCGAGGTCCACATTTGATCCGGTTTCTGTTAGGTAGCTGGGCTTGCTGGAATTGCCATAGGCCAAACGGGTGCTGTTGCGTCGGTCACCCATGCCAAGCATGTCGGCCGGTCCGGTGTAAAAATGCCAGGCTACCAAGTCATGCAGGTTGGAGCCGAGGCGCGGGGCACTTTCGACAAAGGCCATGGCGGGTGTGGTCACATTAAAGCCGGAAGTCTGCCCGTCTCCATGGACGGCGTTGAAGAGGTCATTCTGATAGGCCCGGATCTCGGCATAGCGTTCGGTCTGGCCGCCGTAGTTGTAGTTATCATCCCAAAAGAGGTCGGGCTCGTTCGGGCCTTCTACCGCATGGAGGAAAGGGGCTGCCAGCTTGATGGTAGGCACGGCATCGCCAGGCGGGCGACCGAAGTTTTCCCATGGACCCCAGATGCCGAGGAGTTTCATGCCCTGTTGATCCCAGAGTTCCTGGTAGCGGGCCTTGTAAGTCGGGTTCTCGACCAACCGGAGTCCGTCGCGGTAATGGCGCAAGTTCAATTCATCCAGCCGCGATTTGACCGTCGTCCAATTGAAGTAGACGCCACGGTCCAGTTTGATGTTGATGCCACAAGACTCGACAAAGTCATCCGCCCGCTGGCCAGGCAGCGGTGCGGCGAAGGCGATGGCAGCAAGTTGCGCGGTCAGGATTGACCAGACGGCAAGGACCCTGCGCAGTCCGCAAAACATGAATCGTACACGGGTGAATAAAGCCCTACAAACACTCACTTGGGGGTTCATCTGCCCATTAATAATAGCGATTGCACGATTTGCCCATATTTGCAGACCACGCAAATCTATCGAAAAAACCTTGCCGGATTCAGGAGGGCACAATACGGAGGGTGCGGATTTGGAAAGGAGCCCAGTCGCAATCCAGAATCCCCTGGTCGATCTCCAGCGGTTTCTGGTCTTCCTCGAGGAGGTTGCATTCCCAAGCCCCCGAAACTGGCAGCCCGAAACGCAGGCGGCCGGGACCACGTGTGCCGTGTGCCTCGTAAACGCGGACAATCAGGCCGCGCCCGTCGTCGGCCCGTTTGAGGGCGGAAACCAGGAGGCCGGGGCGGTCGATGGAGAGGAAAGAGGCGGATGCCGGTAGTTCCGCATGTTTCCGGAACAAACGCAAGGGGTGGTTGAGGCGGGCGGCTTCCTCCGGAACGCACCCCTTGCGGTGGTCGCCCGCGTGGGGATAGAGGGCGAAGGTGAATTGGTGCGTCCCACGGTCCGCTTCCGGATCGGGGGCTGTGGGTGCCCGCAACAGAGTCAAGCGGATTACATGACCCACGACATCCCTTCCGTATTTGCAGTCCTCCAGAACGGAGACGCCGTAGTTGCCTTCGTGAAGGCAGCTCCATTGGTGGGCGCAGGTTTCGAAGCGGGCCATATCCCACGAAGTGTTGAAATGGTTGGGTCGCTCCAGGCAGCCGAACTGGATGCCGTGGAGGGCATGGGAGGCTCGGATGTTGACGGGGAAGGCGACTTTGAGCACCTTGTGGTTTTCGTGCCAGTCCACCGTGGTTTCGAAGTCCAAACGCCGCGAACCCGCTCGCAAAACCACGGATTGCTCCAGCCGGGAGGCAGCGAATTTCCGCACGATCCGAAGCCGGGACTGAAGAGGATGCTGTCCCTGCCAGGATAATTCCGCCACGCCGTCCAGATTGTGGCACGATTCACGGTGGAAAACATCGATGTCCCAGGCATCCCAGTTGACGGGATAATCGCTGTGCAATTGGAACAAATTGGCAGGCGATCCAGGGGCCAGCACCTCACGCTGGTGCTCATGGTCGAACATCCTTATGAGCAGACCGCAGTGGTTGAACTCCGCCCGGATGAGGTCGTTGTCGAGTATCCAGAGATCGTTCACGCACTGTGCACTGACCGCTGGACAGGACGAACGGGTGCCTGCCTCAAGCGGAGCCCAACCGCAGGCTGGTGCTTCCACCCAGGCCGGGGTACCGTCCGGCAGATCCACCACTTCCGCACGGTGGAAGGCCTGGGTATTCAGCACGGAGGCCCCCGCGTCACAGGTGTCCAGATCAGGGCCCAAAGTGGAGGCCACCACGGCATCGGTGATCTCTCCGGCCACACGGAGGTCGCGCCGGTTGTCTTGATAGACCCAATGGATCGAACTGCCGGGGATGATGTCGTGGAACTGGTTGGTCAAAAGCAGCTTCCAGGCACGATCCAATTGACGCTGGTTCAAGCTGGGGAGGTGGGAAGGCTCAGCCTCATAGACTGCCAAGGGTTCAATCTTGGCAAAGACAGATTCGTCATGGCCGGGGCATCCGAAGGCGTCGGCTAATTCGGCTTCACGCAGGGCGCGCTCAACCAGCCGGTTGCCCCGCTTGGCCCAAGCCTGGGTGGTGTAGGTGCCCCGGTGGGATTCCAGATACAACTCGCCCACCCACAAGGGGAGGTCGGAGGCATCGGCACGGGCTTTCTCAAAAAAGCGGGCAACCCCCTCCAACTCCAAGCGAGGCAGTCCCTCGAAGTCGCGGAATCTTCGCGCCATTTCAAGCATCTCGCGCGTGGGGCCGCCGCCGCCGTCTCCAAATCCGTAGGGATAAAGTGAGCGGGAGGCGTGGTCGCCGTCCCGGAAATTTTCCGCGCTGCGGAGGATTTCCCGTGGGTGCATGTTGCCGTTGTAGGTGTCGGCCGGGGGGAAATGGGTGAAGATGCGTGTGCCATCAATTCCCTCCCAGAGGAAGGTGTGGTGGGGGAATTTGTTGAATTGGTTCCAGGAAATCTTCTGGGTCAGGAAGGAATCCACGCCACTGAGGGCGAAAATCTGCGGCAGGGCCGCACTGTAGCCGAAGACGTCGGGAATCCACACATTGCTCATTTCCACACCCAGCTCGTCGCGGAAAAAGCGTTTGCCATGCACAATCTGCCTCACCAGGGACTCACCGGAAGGAAGGTTGCAATCGGGCTCGACCCACATGGAACCGATCGGTTCCCACTGGCCCCGGGCGACGGCGGAGCGGATATCCTGGAAAAGTTCCGGGTAGTGCCTTTTCATCCAGGCGTATTGGACGGCCTGGGAGCAGGCAAAGACATAATCCGGATACTCCTTCATGTAGGCGAGGGCGGTGGAAAAGGTGCGGGCGCACTTGCGCACGGTCTCGCGCAGGGGCCAGAGCCAGGCGGTATCGATGTGGGCGTGGCCGACTGCGCTAACCACGTGGGCGGTGTCGCCATTGCGGCGTTGGAGCAGGGGGGTTAGTTGGGAGCGGATGCGGGCGGCGCAGGCCCCGCCCTCCCAGTCGATCCAATCGGCCACCTCGTTGAGGGCATGGCGCAACTGTCCGCGGCGGGCTGAAGTGGCAGGCAAAACCTCCAGGGCATCGGCACAGGCTTTCATGTCGCACCATGCCTGCCAGATTTCGCGGTGGAAGCGGGCCAGCTCCGCGCGTTTGAGCACGAAAGCCGGGGCGGCGTCCGAGCCAGGTAGGAGGAGCGGTGCCGATCCATGAACGTTGGGCGACGGATTGGCTGCCGCCTCCAGGTGGAATTCGAAGTCCGCCCCCGGGGCTCCGTTAATCGGCAAGTCCATGCGATTGACATTGACCGCCTGCCGGGGGAGACCACCGGACCACAGGAGCGCCTCCGAGGTGAAACCTTCCCCTGCCGCAAAGCCACAATGAAAAAGGGCGATGGCTTCACCTTCCGCCCACTCCGCAGGCACCCGTCCCCGGCAGCGAAACCACCAAGTACTCCAGTAAGTGCCCCAGGCCTCGCCGACACGAAAGGGCCTGTAATCCATTTTTTCGGCCACACTCCACGGTAAAGGTTCGCCCGGTATTGTGGCTGCCTCCACACCGAGGGCGCGGAAATCGCTGGTACAAGCTGCATGGAGGCGTTCCAACGCTTGGCGGATGCGGCATTCAGTCAGTTCCGTGTGTTTAAGCATAATTAATGCAATAAAATAGCAAGGGAAATTTGGAATAAAATATGTTTCAGATCCGTGCCGGGAATCATTACTGCTTTCTTCTTTGCTTAGTATTGCATAAGAGGTTAATATATCATTCCATTAGCATGGCGTCGCAACCGAGTTTCGACCCAGGTGGATAAAGACCCGTGTCACGATAGAGACAGTCAGGATGTGAGTGTTGACTTCAAAGACACCGCTCAGTAAATCATGATTTGTAAGTTTTAATGCTTTACTCTTCGCTGGGTGACAATTATCGAACGGTTAATTTTAGCCTCAGGATTGGGGTCGTTTTCCGAAGAGTTCCATTCGACCCAATTGGACGTTCCAAGCAGTGCCTGTGGGCAAGAATTGCATTTTGAGGTACTGTGTTCCACTCGGCAACTGGTCATTATGGGGGCGGAACGTGGTAACATTCCATCCGCCGCCACTGAGGACATCCGACAGGCGCGCCAGGGTTACAGGGGTCCAGTTTTCTCCGTCAACCGAGGAGAAAAAAGCAACTTGTTCGTCGATTTTGTTCCGCGCATCAAAATAGATGGCGGCGGCGAAATTGGACAGGGAATCCACTTTCCAGACGAGGTGCTCTGCGGTGTCAGTGGTTCGAGTGGCCCTGGCCGCATCCCGTCCAAAATGATCTTGGTTTCCACCATCGATGGACCAGCCCGCCGAGCTGAGATTCTTATCAATTTTGTCGAGACTATCGAGGGTGTCGACAACGTTGTTTCCTTGGGGATTCCACCGGTGAATGACGATTTTCGCAAAGTGGTCGTCTTCGGCAAAGACAAGGTATTCTCCATTTTTTTGTTTAAAGGCCCGAATGGCATAGGGGATGTCGAAAGTTCCCGAAAGCGAGCCGATCACGGGAGTGGGCGTCATATCCCCGACGTAAGAAGCATCGCTATAACGAAATACGCGGATTGTTCCTTCTCGGCTGTTGGAGCTGAAATAACTGTAGCCCAGAAACAAATAATCTCCGGCCACGGTCATGGATGAAATTTTGGTTTTATCCATGGGTGGATCAAGGGTCCATGCCACCGTTCGGTTTTCCTTGTTCCAGTTGTTATACTTCACAAAGCGATTGCCCGCATCACGATCTCCGTCCTGAAGACTGGTGCTTCCTACCAGCATGGTGTCGTTCTCCGGGTTGTATTCGATGCGACGCAGTTCGCCATGGCTTCCTTCCGGGCGCTGGAACTCGGTGTAGTTTCCAGCAGAGTAGTCGTAGATGGGATTACCCAGGGGATCAAAACCTTGCATTTTCAATCGGCGGATTCCAACTCCGCTCCCTGCCCAGTGATTACAGGACCAGATGTCTCCGTTGGTGTCCACCCAGAGGCCATAACCAAGATTGGGCATGCCAGGTCCGGCTGAAAATTCCTCCGCATCGATGTTTCCGTTGCCATTTGAGTCCCGCCAGTAGAAATCTTTTCCTTTGGGGCTGCCGTCATAGCCCGCATCGTATCCGACTTGGGATTCCCAGATACCGGAGGGGATGGCAGTTTCGCCGTCAGTCTCTGAGTTGAATCGGAAAACGAGGATCCTGCGGGCCTGCATGCTCAGGACGAAAAGCAATTTGCGTCCCTGGATGTTGCGCACGAAGGTTCCTCCGGTGTAATCCCAGCCATCCGGGGCACGCATGAAACGTGGATCATTTGGATATTTGATCGGGTTGAGAGTGCGGCCCGCATAGGACCATTCCGTTCCCGCTGTGGTTTTGGTTAAATCAAGCCGGTAGCGCGAGTATTTGTCATAAATATCTAGGCTATCCCCGGTGTCGGAAGCGGGATCGGCATCGGCACAGTCAACAAAGCTCAGGCCGAGTTTCCGCCACCGGAGCGTTCCGGATTTTGTCCAGGATTCCAGCACAGTTCCTCCACCATGCCAGAAGGAGTGGGGGCCGACACCGTTCATACTGACGTAATAATTCCCTTGGTCATCCGTGGCCACCCCGGTGAGCCCGCTGCTGCCGAATTTGGTAGGACTGATTTTCCCCGGAATACCAGAATAGACACTGGAACCAAAAACGGCATCCGGTTCCATGCGGGACTTTTCCAAGTGGAGATAAATTTTGATGTTTTGATCCGGGCCATTGTCCGAGACCAGGAGCCGTTTGCCGACCCGGTCGTACCATAGGCTGGTGGGGTCAAAGTCCGGACCTGACTCGATTTCCTGTGCGAGTTTTTGACCCGTGGCACTGAAATGGACAATGCGGGCGGGCTGATTATTTCCCTTTTGGGAGATGATCCAGAGTGAACCGTCTTCTACCACGGCGAGAGGACCTGGGCGATCGAAGGACCATTTGCGGAGGCACTTGAGACTTTCAGTGCTCCAGACTTCGATTTCGTTGTCGTTGTTCTCGGAGACAAAAAGCAAACCTTTTTCCGGGTCGATTGCCAAGCCCCTGATTCCAATGGCTTTGTTCGATCCGGTGGGTTTATCCGATACCCCAAAAGAGTCGCCCCAGGGCCCAAGCCCTCCAGGAAAGGGAGCGGGACGACCATCGGGTTCACATCGCCGAACGTTGTCCCAATTGGAGGAATAGATGTAGCGGTTGTCCCCGGTGATGGCGAATCCCCCGCCGAAGGATGCGTGGAGGGTTTTGAGCATGCCGATGGGCTCGCCATCTTGGCCCGAGTATATGCCGCTCTCCCGGCCTGCTTCATCCCACCAGCTGTTGGTGTAAATCACGCCATTGGAGCTGACATGAAGGCCCAGGATGTTGTTTTGGATCCATTTCCGGTCACCTTGTCCGTAGGAATTGCCAGCCCAGGTTGATGAGTAGGGGATGGGGGGTGGAGAAGCGGCCCAAACCAGTTGAGCAGACAATGTCAGTAGGAATGGAAAGAAAGAGAAGTGTCGCATGAATCAATTTGTTATTAGGGATGGGTGGGGAAGAAAGAGCGCATCAAAGGTCGGTCAGGCGGATATAGGCGTGGCAGAAGTCATGTTTGTTGGGGAGGGGAGAACATATTCAGGATAGGTTTTCCACCCGAAATTCCCAGGGATGGAGCCTGTCGGTTTGGGGCGTCGCTTCGCGTGAGGTGAAGAGGAGGGAGCCTTGCGGAATCCAAGGCTGGTCCGCCGCGCTGAAATTGGCGCAGATGCGCAGTTTGCCAAGTTGGGAGGGGCGTTCAAAGATGAGCAAGTTCGGGTGGTGATGTTTCTGAAACCAGATCTCGTGGGAGGCCACGGTTCCCGTTTCGTGTTTCAGACGGGCCAACTTCCTTTGCCAAGCGATTTCACCGCTCCCAGGACGTTCGCGCATGTTCCATCCCCCGCCGAAGGTCATGATGCCAGCGCTGGCGAGGTGAAGGAGGGCAAATAATAGGTTCACCGGTTCGCCCTCCCATTCCCGACCCTGGAAAGCCACGGTGTCGTGGGTATGGGTGTAAGTGGTCAGCCAGGTTCCGCGTGGCATGCAGCCGAAGTGGTCCTGGAGCAACAGGCCCAATTGTTGTCCGGTTAGTTTTTGTTCGATGAGGTTTTGCAAGACCCAGTCAAGCCATCCGACCCATTGGTAACATACCAGATCACTGACCGGAACTTGGATGGGGCCGAAGCATTCCGCCATGAGGATAGCTTCTGGTTTGACAGATTGGATGGCGGTTCGGATTTCGGCGAGGAGGGTAAAAATAGCGTGGGCATGTTGGTGGGGCTGGAGTCCGGTAAGGGGGTTCCAATTGCCGCCCCGGTAGCTCACGGCATCGACGCGGAATCCGTCCGCGCCCAGTTCTGTGACGCAGCGCAGGCAATAATCACGAAGGAAACGGCGGAATCCGATGGAAGCGGGATCGAGGGCGAAGCCCGGCCAGACGGTGTGTCGTTGGGGGGTTCCTTCTTCATCACGGTAAAACCAATCCGGATTTTCCGAAAGATAACGGCTTTTTTCAGTCACCATGTTCACCAGCAAATCGAACAACACCTTAAGTCCCAAGTCATGGGCCCGACGGGTCAGTTTTTGCAAATCCTCGAAGGTTCCTTTGGCAGGGTCGATCTCCCAGTAATCCAGAGTGCCATAACCACTGTAGGGGCCGGTGTGCCAGGGCATGAGGTAGACGGTGTCAAATCCCTGGTCTTTCAAGGCCGGTAGTTTTTCCGTCAGGCCGGCAATGCCTCCGTAATGGACGAAGTCGGCCTCGAGCACTGTGGCCGTGCCGGCCCATGCCGGACGGGAAGAGGATTGGGGAGGGGGGTAGGAGTGGGTATAAATCCGGGAAACCTCCCGCAAGAAATCCTGTCGTTCCCCCGAGAACGAAAGAAGGATTTGAGTGCCCATCCGGTGGATTTGTCCTGGAGCAAGACGGATTTCTTTTTGAAAAACATGCTCCACGGCCAGCAAGTTTTGGTGTCCAAAGATGAACGTCCGCAGAGGGCTTTCGTCAGCCAAGGGAATCAGGGCGAAATGATGGGTAGAATCCTCCAAGGACATCAGTACGGCTCCCAAGCCGCAGTCCGGAGCCACCCCCAAGTCCTCAAACTCCCCATCCAGAGTGTCAGGGGGGAAGGTGCGTGGGCGTTGGATGACCCGGGAAATGGGGTGGCTGGGCAACATGCGGGCCATGGGAACTGAAACCTTCGAGGCAGCCCATTGGCCGATTCCCAGTCCAGAAAGGATCAATCTCCACTGCAGCAAGTTCGGTCCGTGCAGGGGTTGGAAATCATCCAGCGTCTGACAATCAAACTGGCGGTGAATCGTATGGGGTCGGGGACCGGGCCCGATTCTTTCAATCAATTTTAAGCCGGGGAGGGAAGGATCCACATAGTCAATCTTCCAACCCTTGCCATATGGCAGGTCCGTTTCCTGGTTTCCCACCCGCACAAAGGCCCCCAACTCCCTATTCCCCAAGTGCAAGATGAAAGAAGGGAGAGTGGGATGGTCAAAAATGGGACCTTGAGCATCGCGGAGGTGATGCCAAGGGCTTTCGTGTCCTCCGAGATGCAAATGAAGGTTTCCGGGCGAGAATACCTTCGGTAGGTCAGTCAAACCTTCGGGCGACATGGTTAATATGTATCAGTAGTAACAGCAAAAGTCACTGCTTTTGTTAAAACACCGACCAAGAGGGCGATTATTGAAAGAATCATTGCAATATTAGCCCTATGAGGCTTGACTTTTTGTGAATACTTTGTATTGTGATATTAGTGATGCTTGACTACACAGGTAGTCAGAAGTGGTTCAAAAACAAATTTCATGAAGAGGTGTAGGCAATTTATGAATTGGCGAAAGTCCCAAGGATTCACTCTGATCGAGCTTTTAATCGTGGTATCGATCATGGCGCTGCTGGTCAGTCTGGCCGTTCCTGCCCTGAGTTCTCTCTCCAAGAGCAGCGGTTTTAGCCAGTCGATCAGCAACCTGACCGCCCAACTCGATGATGCCCGGTCGTTGGCCATGGCCAACAATACCTATGTCTATGTCGGTCTGAACACTGCCGGAACCGGGGGTGGGATACAGTTGACTTCGATGCTCTCCAAGTCCGCCGAGGACGACACCTCTGCGGCCAATCTATTGCCATTGGGAAAACCGGTAGTTCTGAACAGGGTCAGCATCAAAAATTCCGTTTCTGTCACAGGGGCGGCCTCAGGTGGTGACGTGCTGGATGCCGCCACCAGCGGTACGGGTCGAATCCCCACACTCCAGCGTCAAGTTGCGGGCAGCCTGATGAATTACCCCTATGTGATCAAGTTCGCCCCTGATGGAAGCGCCTCAGCTTTGGTCGACGGACTCTCCCGTTGGATTCAGATCGGGCTGGCCCCCGCTTACTCCAACAGTTCGAACACCAATGTGGCTGTGATTCAGATCAGTGGCTTGACCGGAAATGTCCAAGTCTTCCGCTGATCGCCCAGGTTCAAGACCATGGTTCAGCGAATCGACAATCGTTGTTTGATGGCGTGGATTCGGGACGGCTCGGGTTCTTCACCCGGGTTTTCTCTCATTGAGGTCACGCTGGCTCTGGGTATTACTGCTTTTGCCTTGGTCCTTTTGGTCGGTTTGTTGCCCGTCGGACTGCAATCGAACAAAGAATCCAGGGAGGAAAGCATTGCCGTCAACCTAGTCAACGCCCTGATCGCCGACTTGAGGTTGTCCCCGCAGACGGCCAAGACCGTACTCTATCAAATGCCAGCGGTGAATGACAGTGCGTCCGTGACCGCGGGTGCGCAAACCGCCGCGAGTGCCACTTTGCTTCTAGGGGAAAATTTGGAAACGCTCACCCCGCCGACGAACCCTCTCGGGAGATACAAGGTGGAAGTCACCCGTCAGGCCTGGGCAGTCGGGGCGGGTGATCCGGTCTTTTATCACATCCGGATCTCTTCTCCTTTCAAAGTGGCAGCGACAGCCCCCTTGAGGTCGGTTGAGACCGTGGTGGCCATTCCCCGGAATTGAAAATGAAACACCGGGG
The DNA here is from genome assembly GCA_033875315.1 of Candidatus Methylacidiphilales bacterium. Classification (NCBI taxonomy): domain Bacteria; kingdom Pseudomonadati; phylum Verrucomicrobiota; class Methylacidiphilae; order Methylacidiphilales; species Methylacidiphilales bacterium. Next base: position 157,366 of record JANRJG010000009.1, on the reverse strand, counting down.
CCCTTCCAAAATCCCTCGCACACTGGAGCGTGCGTTTACGATGATTGAGTTGATGGCGGCCATGGCCGTTTTCGCCATCTTAGGGGTCATCATTGCCCAGGCCCTCCAAGCCACCTCGAGTGCCCTGGCCCAGAGCAACAAGGACTTGGACGCCCATGCGGAAATGCGGCAGGCACTCGACCGGATCGGGATGGATTTGAGTGCGCGTCTGAGACGTGAGGATGTTTCGCTCTATTTTCAAAAAGTATCCGGAAAGCAGAATGACTCCTTTTCTTTTTACAGTTCGGTCCCTTCCACCCTTGCGGTTTCCTCGGGTCCGAGGGGGATCTCGCAGCTTTTCTACCGGGTGGGGGATCCGACCAGCAGCAACCCCTACCGTCTGTTGCGCTGTTCGCAGGGAACAACTTGGTCGTCGGCTGGAGGAACCGGGCTTGTGTTCATCGAGCCGACCGCCCTGTTGGCAGCGCCCGTGCAACCGATGGATGCCAGTTTCGATCTGCTGTCGGCGGCCATCTTCCGTATGGAAATTTCCTATCTTTCGGCCAAGGACACGACGCCGGGAACGATCCTCACCTCTTTTCCCGCCACTGGGAGGGATTGGAAAGAAAAAGTGGGCACCCTTTGCATCACCATGGCCGCGCTCGATGGTGAATCACGCAAACTGCTCAATAACCCGTCGGTGCAACTGGCCGATCTGGAAAAACAATTTCCAGATGCGGCGGACAATACTTCAACTTTGTCTGTTTGGGCTGCCAAGATCAATGACGTCGCGGCCCTGAATTCTGCCACATCCATCCCGATCAAAGCAGTGGGACGCATCCGGGTGATGGAACGGAGATTTTCCCTATACTAACATGAAAATCATTCCATCCATTTTCCGCCCCTGGGATAGTGTTCGACAGAGAGGGGCGGCCTTGATCCTGACGCTGGCTGCGTTGGTGTTGATGAGCATTCTGGTTTTGGCCTTTCTATCCAAGGCCACACTCGGCCGCCGGATCGCCTTTTCCAGCGCCGGCCAAGCCAGGGCCGAATGGCTGGCCCAGACTTCATTGCAGACTCTTGTGAGCGACCTGAAAAAAGAGATCGTAGCCGGTTCGGAAGTCGACACTCAAAGCAACGTCAACATGTACCTGCCAAAATCCAACCGGCATCTGATGCCCTCCAAAGTAGGAGCCAGTTCCCATGTCAATTTGGTCAAAATCAGCAAAGCGGGTGTTCCTTTATGGTCTGGAACGGGATACAACTCCACGATCAGCAGCCCCGTAAGGGCTTTGTCCGGATGCAGCGCCTCTGCTCCTTCCAACAACGGCCGTTCAATTGCGGCCAATCGCTGGAATAAATCTTACTTGCTGGGGGATTCGTCCGTGCCGCCCGATTGGGAGAGTCCTGACTGGGTTCTCATCACCCGGCAGGGTCCGGTGGATACGGCGAATGGAACCGCTCCCACATTGGCCCAGCTGACGGATGCGGCTCCGACAAATCCATTATTTGCCATCGGACGCTATGCCTACGCAATCCATGATGAGGGGGGATTGCTGGACATCAATGTGGCCGGCAACCGGTTGTCGCCCGGTGATAACTCACGGAGGGGGCGAATGACCGGGGCGGACCTCTCGCGGATTCCCGGCTTTACGGCTTCCCTGTCCAAGATCAACGAATTTCTTCAATGGCGCAGTCCGTCGGCATCTGCGAATCCTGTCTGGCTCTATGCCACGCCAACCAATACGTTCCTCAATCCCTACCCCAATGATCAGATTTTCACCAGTCGCCAGGATTTGATCAATTACCAGAAAGCCAACACTGATGTATTGAGTGCTGCCGCTTTACAATATCTGGGCACTTTCAGTCGTGAAAAAAACGCCCCCACTTATGCGCCACCCGTTTTGGGCAGCGTGGAACGTCCGAGAATCCAATTTTCCAACTCTACACTTCCCTCGGACTTCTGGAACCTTATCACCACTTACTCCTCCTATGTGGGAAATCCTTACACCTACAACACAACCAATAATGAAAATAATTTCAATCCAGATTTCAACAAGGTGAGGAAAAGCACCGGAGGCAAACCGGTTATGACCAAGCGATTTCCCCTCAGCACACTGGTTTGGCTGACATCAGACGGGCCGAGTGCCAGCCTGGGACCGGCAGACGCACGTTACAACGGAAATGGAACCGCAACCAATATCAAGAAGTACTATGGTTTGGTCTGGGTGCCCGCCAGCGGTTCTTGGAATTACACTTCGCCGGATGAGACTTCTGTAGTTTCTAATATCAAATATCTCAAGGATGTCCCTTCGACACGTGATCCCGATTTCTTTGAAACCCTTCAGGCGGCCATCAACATTGGATCTTTGGGCAGAGATTCCGGCCGGGCATGGTATTATTGGCAGGATTATGAGCCGGGTTCGGCCAGCTACAACCGGGCCTATTCTTTTAATACTTACTTTCAGATCATGCAAATCGGGGCCAACATCATCGACCAATCGGACCCGGATAGTTTTCCAACTGGAATTAATTTCAACAACCAAACCATGGTTGGTGGTTCGGAAAACCTGCCTTATCCCGTGCGGGTTTATTATACACTGAGCCATGACACGGCCAACAGAACAGTTTACGGCTGGTATAATTTCGAATTATGGAATCCCTACCAGAACATCAACCAAACTGCGGATTCCTCATGGATACCCGATAAGATCAAGATCACTGGCTCAGGAAGCGCCAATATCTTGGTCTACCGTTGGTTTGGACCGCAAATTGGTTCGCAGCCCGGCACGGGCACGGATTTGAGCACGTGCGGACAGTTGGAAGTCAATTTGAGTCCAGGAGGATTTTCCGGGGCCACCCTCCTCAATACAACGAATACATCAACCAACAATGGATTGAATTATCATGCCACTTCGCCGCCTCTGGCGGGCACCCAGGGTATCGGAATAAACGTGGGAAAAACGATCTACGACGCCAGTGGCGGGCCACTGGGTTATGCCAATTTGCAACCGTACTCCCAAGGTGTTTCATTTCAATTTTATTATAAGAAAGACGGGGTTTATCGTTCCTATCCCTTCCACACCTTTAGCAACATATATGCCCAACAAAAAGAGAACGTGAATGCCAATGGCACTTATTTTTATTACCTGCGCGTAGATCCCCGCACCGATCGATTTGGAACCAGCATGAACGTGCTTAACGTCGCTCAACCTGATGGAAGTTGGGGTTACCATACCAATTTGGGCAATCTCTTTGTCGATAATTATGCAGCCACGGGCTATGTCGGAGATCAACTCCGGGAAAACAGTTTCGATGCCACTGGAGTCAGCGGCTCGTCCCTATTCATTTACAACAACAATACCTCTGGAACAAATTCGATTAATGCCGCATTAAATTCCAATTATGCCACTCTTGCGGAGAACCGCGCAAGTGGTGACCCCGGGGGGCATTCGCGGGTGGCTTACCGTGATCCTGATGGAGTCATCCGCTGGGGGGATGCAGCTCTGGCTTCGAACGCCAACGGCCGGGCCTTGATCACCGGCAATAATGCAAGCAAGCCCATCATTCTCAACCGCCCATTCCGGAGCGTGGGGGAGTTGGGTTATGTATTCCGCGACCAGCCCTTCAAGAGCCTCGATTTCTTCTCACCCAGGAGTGCGGATGCGGCACTTTTGGATTGTTTCTCCATCGAAGATGGGGAATTGAGTGCTGGAAGATTCAATCTGAACACACGCCAAAAGCCCGTGGTCGAGGCTATTCTCGCGGGTGCCGCCTACAAGGATGACCAGAGTTCGTCAATCAGCGCTTCTCAAGCGGCGACACTGGCAGGCAAACTGGTGGATTTCACCCAAAGCTCGGCTTCTGGAAAAGGGCCTCTTCTGAACCGGTCCGAATTGGTGACCAAGCTTTGGAATGAAATCTCTCCCTCTGGCACTCAGGGAAACATCAAGACCGAAAGGGAGGGTGTGGTGCGCGCGCTGGCCGAATCCGGGACCACCCGAACTTGGAATTTGTTTATTGACCTCATTGTTCAATCGGGACGTTATCAATCAAAGGCCACGGATCTGGCGGCCGGGTTTGTGGTGGAAGGGGAAAAGCATTATTGGCTGCATGTGGCGATTGACCGGTTTACCGGGGAAATCATAGATCAACAAATTGAGGCTGTTTATGAGTAACTCATTCATTTTTCCGCTAGTTTTAGGTTGCTTGCTGTTCCAATTGCAAGGCCAGGTGGCTGGCGAAGTATTGCCTGAGATCCGACCCGTGCCGCCATTCGTCAAGCGGGCAGTTGATCCAAGCGCCTGGACCATCAAATGTCGGATGAAGCAACGCAGCCCGCAGTCGGCTGCCCAAACTGATGAAAAGAACGATCCCAACGGAAAGAAGTCCCAGCTGGTTCCTGTCAGCATCCGGGTGGTCAAATCCAACAAAATGTTAAATGAAACCACAATTTGGAATGATGAGAGCAAAAGCCAAACATGGGTGATCAATGGGGTGATGCTCTACCAAAAGCCGGGGAGTGATGCGATTTACATGGGTGAAACTTTCAAGGATGCGGAATTGCCCAATTATGCCGCCTCTGATTTCAAAGGGATTTCCTGGATCGACGCCGCCCACTTTGTGAAGGTGCAAAAGAGCGGAAAAGAGGACTGCTTTCTTTACGAGTGGACGGAGCGGGCACCTGATCCCACGATGATGCCGGAGGGAACGAAGTATTCCGATCTGGAAGCGATCGCACTCAAGTTCCGTCAAAAGCCCAAAGTTCCGACCAAAGTGTGGATTTCCGTCAAGACTGGGTTTCCGATTGCAGAAGAAAGCGAGCTGGGCGCGATGGAGTATGTTTACGATGAAGACCCGCCTGCTCCGCTGCAACTTTCCGGAGAATTTCTGAAGCTATGGAAAAAATATGAAAACCTCGGCAAGGCGCCGGATTATCGGATGCAAATACCCCGATGATCATGAATGCCTGAAGCTGTTTGCCTGAAATCTTGGGGGATTGTTTTTGAAAGTTTGGTGTTTGAATTTGACGGGATGTGCAAGACTTGCCCACATGGATGTTGTGGTCTGACATGTCCCATTGATGGTCTGCTTGAGTTAAATCTTGACAACTGTTTTACTGGGTTGCAGTCCATACGTTTGATGGCATATGAATAATCCTGAGAAAGCCTTGCAAGCGTTGCGCTATAGCCCCCAGCGCAACACCTCATCTTCTCTTCAGGAAGAAATATACCTGCATCTGATCCAGTTCATCCAATCGGGTAAAGTGGAGATTGGGGATTACCTGCCTTCCACGCGCGCCCTGGCCAAGCAGTTCGGTAAAAGTATCACACCCGTCAACCAAGCCCTGGCACGGCTAGAAAAAGAGGGGTTCGTCAAATGCATCCATGGTTCGGGTGTTCGGGTTAATGCCCGGACTAGCCAGGAATCTTCTGCCAAAATCAAACCGGTGGTCGAATTGATCACCACCCTGCGGGCCTTTCCCACCGTCAAAGAACCCTCCCTGAAATTCCAACACATTCTGCCCGCCGTGGAGGAGTGGTTGTTCTGGCGGCTCAGCGGCCAGCGGAGCATGCGCCTGACGGTATCCAACCTATCCGTGGATGACAATGCCGGGGAGTTCACCAGTCAGTTGCGGGATGCCTTGATCCTCCGCCCCAAGGTCCTCGTCTTCGCTTACCCGGAGGATTTTTCCGACGAAATCGCTGATTATTTGAAACGACTCCGTTCTGTTGGCACTTATGTGGTTTTTTTGGCGACCCGCCGTGATCTCCCGGAATTGGACCGGGTTTCACTCAATTTCGAAAGCGGCCAGTACCAGCTTACCCAGCATCTTTTGCGACAGGGGCACCGCTGTATCATCCGTTTGTGCACAAATGCCAACTACTTGTTTGAACAGCAGAAGCAGGCCGGGTTCATCCGGGCTTTGGGGGAATACGGCTTCCCGCAGGCCACCGCACAGGAATGGACCATCGAGTTGCCTCCGCTCAACGAATTCCACGGGAGCAATGAGAAAATTCTGGAAAAGACCCTGCGCTCCATCAAAGACCGGTTTCCGCTCACGGCCCTGATGGCTTACAATGACCCAGCCGTGGCCCCCCTCCGGTTGATTGCCCGGAAGCTGGATCTTCAGCCGTTGGAAATTGCGGGATTCGACGGGGACTGGAAAGAGTTACAGGACGAGATTTTGTCCAATCATGGTCCGGAAGCCCTGGAAGGGGGTGCTCCCCCGACCGTGGACACCCACCTGCCACAGGCGGCTGAGGCCCTGGCGGAGCTGGTTCTGGGGCGAGTGGCAAATGCACTTCCGGGAGGTCCCCAGAGACGGATGATTGAGCAGACGTTGGAACTGCCAAGTCATTGAATCCCCGTCCGGCAGCACCAGCAAAAAACGGAAGCGCTCTGATTTTCTGCAATACCCCCGTCCTGTCCAACCTGCTTTGCGCGACCTGTTACTCCGCGTCTTCGACGATGCTGGGGTCCGTAAGAATAGAGGGGGCGTTGCCCTCTGGATCGAATTTGGGAAGTTTGGTCGGGACGGTTTGAAACACGGGGATCAATAAACCGGCATTGTTGGGACGTTGTTTGTAACGCTTCTTCTCCTCAATGATGGTTAGAAATTGGGCGAATTGGCCGCCGGGAATTTCTCCGATGATGATTTCGATGGGATAACTTTTGCCGGCTCTCATGCGTATCCACTGCCCGGCCCTGATATTGCGCACAAGATCGCCGATTTTGAAAACACCGACATTTTCGCGGTAGGCTTCATTCAGGCCCGGGATGCCATAGACACTGCCGTTCAGTGCCAGGGCGTTGTCGAATCGCACCAGGAGAATGTCGTCGCCCACGCCGGCGAAACAAAAGGTGCCACTTTTGGGCGGCGTGTAAGTGCCTTTATAATGGATGAGCCAGCGATTGGGGGCGACCTTGCGTTCCACATCAAAAGCCTTGGGGGCCTCGTTTGCATCCATGATGGGGATAAACACCTGGGTGGTATTCAGGGTGTCTTTGGCCCGGAAAAATTTCAGGAGGAAGTTTTCATCCCACGTTTGGACAAAAGCGGCCACGTTGTTGGCGAACATGTTGTTTTTATCATCATGACTTCCCGGCGCGTTGAGGCCCATGTCGGTTTCATTTCCCTTCGGATCTTGTTTGAGGTCATAAAAGTGGCCTGTGAGGGTTTCATTCCCACCTGATCTTGAGCCAAAGAGGCTGGTGGGGACGCGTAGTCCTCCGGGGCCGACTCCTTTGCCTCCACCGCCCGTGCCTTGGCCTTTCTGGCCGGAACCCGACCCGTTGGACAATACAGACAAGTTGGTCATGGGTGCACCAATGGCGGGCGGTAGAGTGAATTGTTGATTGATGGCCGTGGAAACAAGGATGTCCGAGGGTGTGGCGGCGGCACCTTCATCCCCAGACGCTGGGGAACTGGAAATATCACTTGTTACCTGGGGGGAGTCAGGTGCCTCTTCAATGGCATCCACGGGTGGCAGGACAGTTTCATCCAGACCGTTGTTGATGGTTGTGCCGGTATCCAGGAAGGGAGTCCGGGGAATGATTTTTTCATAGATCACGTACCCTCCGACGGTGAGCAAAATTGAACCATGGATGGCAACGGAAAGGGCCAATGCACTCCAAGTGGTCTTTTGGATTTTTTCCGAAGTTTTCTGCTTCAGGGCGGAGGTTTTGGTGGGACGCGTGGGGCTCATGGGCAGGGATCTAATGAGGCGCTTCGTTTTTTCCAATTTACGTCGAATCGGACAGTCAAGAAAGGGATAAGATGTGAAAATATGGTATGAAGGGCGGATTTTGCATGAACCCACTCCAGTTTAGGGCTTGCTTTTGAACCACTTCGCACAGGGTGATCCTGCTTTGACCAGGACGGGAATGATTTCCAAAGGGGCGGCGACCAGGATGGTTCTGCCTCCCGGATGTTTTTGGCCGGTCCAAGCCTCCTGCCATTCGGTGCCTGCGGGCAGGTAGACGGTTCGTTGGAGGGCCCCGGCTTCAGTGACCGGCGCAATCATCAGGTCTGGACCGAACATGAAGGCGTCCTCGACATCATGAGCCTTGGGGTCGTGCTGGTGGTCGACAAAGACCGGCCTCATGAGGGGCATTCCTTTTTCGGCCCGTTTCATATGCCGGTGGATGTAGGGTCTCATTTTTTCCCGGAGGAAGAGCAGGGGACGGATGGCCTGGTAGGCTTTTTCGCCGAAAGACCAGACTTCATTCGGTCCACCTGCGGTGTGCGACGAGGGCAGGCGTGCTCCATGTAGCCGAAATATGGGGCAGAACACACCATACTGGAACCAGCGCACGATGAGTTCGCGGAACTCCGGGCTTTCGGGATCGCCGCCGTGAAAACCACCGATGTCGGTGGTCCACCAGGGAATGCCGCTCAGGGCCATGTTCAAACCGGCTTTGATCTGCTTTTGCAGGGAGTCGAATGTTGAAGAAATGTCACCAGACCAGACGGCCGCGCCATACCGCTGGCTGCCGGCCCAAGCCGATCGGCAAAGTGTGAGTATTTCCTTTTCGCCCGACGCTTTCAAACCGTCGTAAAAGGTTTGTGCATGGGCTAATGGGTACCAACTACCCACGGTTTCCCCATTGCCCAAGTGGTAGCGCAGGTTGTCGTGGTCGAAGGGGTTGAGTTCGGGTTCACAGGCATCCAGCCAAAAAACCCGGATTCCAGACTTGAGATAGTTTTCCCGGATGCGGTTCCAGAGAAACTTGCGGGCTTCGGGATGGGTGGCGTCGTAGTGATGGAGGTAGGCGCGGCCTTCTTGGGGGGTGTCGATGAAGTGGGTGACCACGGGCAGCCCCCGTTCGGTCCCGACCAGCAGCCCGTCCTTCTCCAATGCGGGAAAGTTTTCGCTCAGGGCATTGACGGTGGGCCAGACTGAGACCATGAGTTCGATGCCCAGGCCCCGCAGTTCGCGCACCATCGCTCCCGGGTCGGGCCAGTCCTTGGGATCAAATTTCCAGTCGCCCATGGCGGTCCAGTGAAAGTAATCCACGACGATGACCGAGAGAGGCAGTCCCCGGCGTTTGTGTTCGCGCGCCACAGATAGCAGTTCTTCCTGGTTTCGGTAGCGCAGTTTGCACTGCCAGAAGCCGCTGGCGTAGGTGGGGAAGGGGGGTGATCCGCCGGTGGCGGAGGCATAGTTTTTCAGAATACCGGCATAGGAAGGCTCGACCGTGATCCAAAGATCCAGTTCCGGTGAGGAGTGCGAGTTCCAGCGTGTGCCATTGCGTCCGAGGTCGACACGTCCTACCCCGGGTTGGTTCCAAAGGAAGCCGTACCCTCTGCTGGAGATCAGAAAGGGGATGTTGATCTCGGTGTTCCGCTGTTCCAGTGCCAGACTGCATCCTTTTTGGTTGAGAAACCCGTGGGGATGCTGGCCCAGGCCGTAAAATCGTTCGTCTTCGAATGCCTGGAAGGTGGTTTCCAAGTTGTATAGCCCGCCGGATTTCGAACGGTAAGCACGGGGTTTGTGTTCCTGCAAAAGCAGGTCAAGTGAGCGGGTGTTTTCCAGGCGCAACTGACCCTCAGCGGTGCAGACGACACGGATGGAGCCATGACGCCATGCCGCCTGGTTTGCATCGATGCGGATGATTGGAGCGGCCGACGAGGTGTTTTTTTGGGGCAGCAGCGCCCAATTGTTTCCCGAGAACGAGGCGTTGCGGGTGGCCCGGATGCGCACACTGTTGCGGCCCCAGGGTTCGATGAGGAGGGATTCGCCTTTGCGGCTCCAGAACAGGGAAGAATCCCGGGTTTGGAAAGGAGTGGCTGTTTTGGGTTTCACAAACGGAAGGGGAGGGTGGTCAACCCTTAACGGCTCCTTCCGTCAGTCCTCGGGTGAACAATTTCATGCTGAAGGAAAACAGGAAGATGACCGGCAAACTGGCAATGGCATAGCCGGCCATGAGTGGTCCCCAGAATTTGACATACTCGCCTGCCAAACGGAGCAACTGGACCATGACCGGGAGATTGGCGGAGTCGCGCATGACGATCAGGGGCATAATAAATTCGTTCCACTCGGAAATGAAATGCATGACCCCGACTGTTCCGAGGATCGGACCGCACAAGGGCAGCACCACATAACGCATTTGCTGGAAGTGCCCGGCCCCGTCGATTTCGGCGGCCTCAAAGAGGTCGCGGGGAATTTCGGAGACAAAGTTGCGCAGGACAAAAATGGCAAAGGCCTGGCCACCGGCGGAACCGACAAGAATCAGGGCAGTCATGGTATTGAGCAGGTTCAAGTCGGCGAGGAGGCGGAAGAGGGGAGCTAGGTTGGCGATGGCCGGCATCATCATCATGATCAGGAGAGCGTTCCAAAAAAAGGAGGACAGGGGCAGGCGGTTGCGGGCAAAGAAGTAGGCCGCGCCCAATCCGGCGAAAAGGGCAAGTCCGGTGCTGCTCAGCGCGATGTAGAGACTGTTGGCCACACTGGGCATGATCAGTTCGAAGGCAAACTGCCAGTTTTCCCAGTGCGCCGGGGAGGTGAGGGTGGCCGGAGCGGCATAGAACTGGCTGTTGTCCTTGATACTGACGACGAGCATCAGGTAAAGGGGCAGGAAGGCAAAAATCAAGATGCACCAGATGGCGGCGTGTTTGAATGAACGCAGGGGCAAGTCCATCGACAGCCTGGATTTGATTATTGGTTTGTTATTTAGCGCAGGCACTGGCTGAACATGGAGGAGTGTGCCATTGAACAAACCCATCCGTTGGATAAATCGGGCGAACACCCCCCAGGGCAGGGCCAGTCCGAGAAGACACAAGCCGGGAAGGAGTGAAAAACTGCTGGCGACGAGGAAGATTCCCAAGAGACCACAGAACCACGGGAGAATGGAGTGGAACCGCCCCCGGAGGGAAGGTTCCTGCAGGGCGAATTCACTGATCTTTTGCAGCATCATGACCACCAAGGTGAGGATGATCCCAACCGCGCAGGCCGCGCCCATTTCCTGGCCCACGAAAGCCTTGCGGAGCATGAAGAGCGCCGGGACGGTGACGACCCCGCCAGGGCCGCCTTCCAGCCCCGCCAGGGCCAGGATCATGCCGGCATCCTTGATAGTTCCAATGATGACAAAAACCAGCATGAGGTAGATCGAACCCATCATCAGGGGCAATTCGATCTGGGTGAACTTGTTCCACCAATTGGTGCCATCGATTTCACCGGCCTCATAGAGCTCTTTGGGAATGTTCTGCAACTTCGCCAGATGGGTGAGGACGGCGAAGGAACCCACCCATGGAAATCCCCAGACGATACAGGCTGTGAGGATGAGTCTGGGGTCGCCCAACCAGGCGGGCTTGGCGCCTTGGACAAAGATACCGCCCCATGCCAGCCATTGGTCCAGACGGCATAGCAGGGTGAAAAGACCGGTGATATTGAGGAATTGGTTGAGATACCCGGAGATGGCCTCGAAGAAAAAAGATCTCCAAATGAGAGCCACCACCAGAGTGGGAATGACCATTGGGATGACGAAAAGCAGGCGATAGACGAATTGCCATTTCGTGCTGCGGCATCGATGGATCCAGACGGCCACGGCAATTGCCGGAATCATTTTGGCGACATTCCACAAGCCCAAAGTCAGGGCCACATTGAAAGACTGCCAAAAGGCCGTCGATCCGAGTAGATCCGTGTAGTTGGCTAGTCCCACGAATTCGGAGATATCGGAGCCGTTCCAACGGTAAAAACTGTGGAAAATGCCGCTGGCTGCCGGGTAGTACTGGAAGAGGGCCACCAGTATGAATGTGGGAAGACCCAGGAAATAGATTTCCCAGTGGTGATGGACCTGTCTCCAGGGAATTTGACGGCTCATGAATTTCCGCCCTTCGGTGCCTTGTAGAATTGAGAGCGGATCTTTTCCAGGGCCTCAGGTTGGTATCGATAGGGGTAAATCGGAGGATGTTCAGCGTCCTTGCCGGAGAGTGCCTGAATTTTGCGCAGGTAAACTTCGGCACCGATCAGGCGGTCGGTGAGGATCTTGCGATAACGGATCCAATCCCTGCTGTCCTGTGGTTGGGAGCCGGCCAGGGCTCTCTGTCCGACGAGCATTTGGACGTCGCGTGCATAACCCCGACGGGCATTGCGCAAAAACTCCTGCAGGTCCGCCGCTCCGGCTTTTTGGTAAAAATCCCCGTATTGATTGGACAATTCCTCGGAAGAAATCTGATTGACTTGATAGAGGGCGATCATTTGTAACCAGCGGATGGCGGTTTCAGGCCCAAGTGAAGGGTCGAATGCGGCAATGACCCCGTTGAGGTTCGGGTTGAAAGCCTGCAATTCGGGGGTGGACTCCGCGCCTTTGATGATCGGGATCCAGCCAAAACGGGCATTGATCTTCTCGTTCTGTTTCCGGCTGGCCATGAACAGCAGGAAATCGAGAGCGGTATCGGCATGTTTCGATCCCCGCGTGATCCCGAATTGGGCCTGGCCGTCCACCAGTTCGTAACGGGGTCCCTCGATGACGGAGCCGAATTCTGGATCGCTTTTGTCGGGGTAGGGAAAATTGGCCACACCGATTTCAAATTTTCCTTCGGCCTGGGTCTTCAGGCTCATGACTTCGTAGGACCCAGTGGGGATGAATACCGCCCGTTCCTGGGCAAAGAGAAAAAGGGCTTCGTCACGGGAAAGCCCGGTGTAGCCGGTTTGGAAATACGCGGTCACTTCGTGAATCAATCCGAGCATGGCCTGGTAAGCGGGATGCTTCATGGACAAGCGTCCCAGTTGGAAGCCAAGGTACATCTCCTCCTTGGAAAGTCTCCCATCACGGTTGAGATCGTTGTCGACCATCGCCATCGAGGTGATGGGCTCAAACATGGATTCCCTCCAGCGGCCGTAATGCCAGGCCGAACCGGCGATGGGGATGTAGGGATCGCCTTTGCCTGGCCCGGAGGGAATGGTCTGGGACCGGATCAAAGCACAGGTTTTGAGGAATTCACGGTAGTTTGAGGGTGGGGTGGATCGTCCGGTCAGTTTTTCCAGAAGCGTACGGTTGTAGAAGATGCGGACCCCGATCAGCGAAAGCGGGATGTTCATGAACTCCTGGGTTTCACCCACATAGGAGCTGCGAAGGCCGTCCTTGAATGTGTTGACCAGGGGGACTTTTTCGAGATCGGTGCCGGAATTGTAGGGATTGGGTCTGCCCACCGCCTGGCTTATGGGAAGGAAGTAGCGAACATAGAAACTGGTGACGAGGTTTGGCTCCATGTTGCCAATTTCCAGGATATCGGAGGCGGTGCCCCCCATCAGCTGGGTGCTGACCCACTGTTTCCAGGTCGATTCGGGAATGGCTTCCTGCACAATATGCACGTGGGGATGAATTTTTTGGTATTCGCGCGCGGCATAATCGATGCCTTCACGAAATCCGCTTTCCAACTGCCAATGTCCGATGCGAATAGTGGTGAGTCCCGGGTTTCCGTCCTCCCGGGTACGGGTGTGGACGACCAAGACACAGGCGGCATAGGTCACCAGAAGTACAAACAAGGCCAGGCTTCCCTTGGCTTGGAGTATTTTCATCTCAAGCTCCCCAATGGCTGGGATTCTGGAATGGCTCGGCCCAGTTTCAGGTCCGATTCCACACGGTCCATCCGGGAGAGGGCCTCACGGGCTCGGAATACCAACAAGTCCGAGGGATATTCGGCCAGCAATTTGTTGTAAAACCGGCGGGCTACGGGGAAATTTCCGACATCAAACTCTGCTGTCACGGCAATTGTCCAATAGATCCAGACGTATTGCTCGTTGGGATTGAGTTTGTCGATGTCCTGAAATTCCAAAGCGTGGAGGAGCGAGGTGAGTTTTTCCTCATAACGGCGCAGCGAGTCATACAGCCGGGCCATCGCGCCATAAACGGCACCCTTGTATCCGCTCTCTGGGTGGGTGGTCAAAAAATCCTGGTACTCCTTGATGAGATTCAGAAGTTTACCGCGGTCGGCTTGGATTTCTTCCAAGGCCATGGCCTGCAAGAGCGCCTCTTCCGCGGCAGAGGTGCCGGGGTATTTCAGCGCAACCTGGCGGTAGTTTTTGGCGAGTGAAACGTAGTCGAGGGGCTGGTCTGCCCGGGTCAGGTGCATGATGCGAACTAAGTCGAGGGATGCCCATGAGGCGGCCTGACTTCCAGGGGCCAGTTTGACAATCTTCAGGTAGAGCTTCTCGGCACGCCGGGGATCCCGTTTATCTTGGCGGGTATTCCAGAGAGAGGCCTGCCCCATCAAGCTCTCCAAATACTCGGGCGAGTCAGCGGCAGACCGGGATTCGACTAGGTGGAATTTTTCCAAGGCACGTTCGAATTCCCCCAAGCGGAAGCATTCCCAACCCTCTTGAAGTATGGACAATGAAGTTTGGGGGGATTCTGAAACTTGAGAGCAACCAACAAGTGTGTACGCCATGGCCGACAAGGCCCAAACGCCGAGACTCGGATCGAATCGTTTTACTATGGATAGCAAAAGGGCGAGCATTGTAATCTAGAAGGACATGACGGGGTGAATTTCAGATTTCAAATCACAGAAGCGACGCCTCAAGCGACCAACTGATACAACTGACGCACTATAAAAGAATTGATTTGCCGCAACAAGTAGAAACTAAAGGTGGTCATTTCTTGGGTTTTTATGGAATTTCATGAAGCTTCCTGCATTTCCAAGGGAAAAGTATCCGGTCAGGTAGGAATACGGTCAAACTGATACATGTGTTGCAATGAAAGAAATGAGATGGTAAGAATCGAGGCTGTTGGTTTGATGGTAGTATAGCAAACGAGAAGAAGGTGCTTTGTGGTAAAATTCTCAGACACGAGGGGCATCCGCAGCATCTTCCACCTTGATCATGAAAAAGACACCTCTTCTTGTTCCCAAACCTGAATCACGCATCGCCCGCTTTGAAAAATTGGCCTATGGCATGTTCATTCATTGGGGGCTGTATTCCCAATTGGGGGAGGGAGAGTGGGTGATGCTGCACCAGCGCATTCCTGCCTCAAAATACAACCGTCTCCAGAAAACGTTCACAGCGAAAGAATTTGACGCGCGTCGTTGGGCCCGGCTGGCCAGAGAGGCCGGAATGCGCTACATGACCTTAACCACGCGCCATCACGAGGGTTTTTCTCTCTACGACACGCGCGGACTGTCTACCTTCGACGCCCCACACTCTCCGGCGCGGCGTGACTTGGTGTTGGAATTCGTCGAAGCCTGCCGGGCGGAGAAATTGGTTCCATTTCTTTATCACACCACGATTGACTGGCAGTGGTGGGCGAAATCATCCTGGAAGCCGGAGCCTGACGGGGGTGCGGATTTCCCGCGGTACTTGGATTATCTCCATGCTTCGGTTGAGATCCTTTGCCGGCACTACGGTGAGATCGGGGGTTTCTGGTTTGATGGAAACTGGGCGTACAAAGCGGCGGATTGGAAAGAAGACCGACTTTATGCCCTCATCCGCAAACACCAACCGCAGGCCCTGATCATCAACAACACCGGGATTGGTGCCGAGGGGGCATTGGGCCACCCCGAGATCGACAGCACCACATTCGAGCAGGGTTTGCCCACCATGCCCGACCGGTCGGGTTGGAAAAAGTACATTGCAGGTGAGATGTGCCAGACCATGAATGCGCATTGGGGTATAGGGAGCCGTGACCTGAACTACCTCTCTCCCGCCCAGATCATAGAGACCCTTTGTCTGTCGCGCAAAGTCGGAGCCAACTACCTGCTCAATGTCGGACCGACTGCCCAGGGGGGGGTTCCAGAATATGAGGCGGCCGCATTGCGACGGGTGGGCGATTGGCTCAAGTTGTTTGGGAGCTCTGTGCGTGAGGGCAAACCGGTGCCGGGGGTTCAATGCCAGGGAAAGGATTTTCTCTTGCGGGCGGGAAAGGACTTTTATTACTTTGCTTTCAATCTCCCCATCAAAGGCAATGAGCATGTGACGGTCGGCGGTGGATCGGGCGGATTGCGGGCGATCCGCGGGCTAAATCAGAAAATAGTCGCGGCCCGATGGTTGGACAGTGATGAATCGCTTTCGTGGACCCAGGACGTTGGCAAAGGGCTTTGTGCCGTGGATTGCACGGGATATCCATATGGAACTCAGCTTGTTGTCAGAGTGGCGCAACTGAGAACAGGCTGATCGGGGTGCTTAGAGCCATGAGTTCGCGGAATGGGCACTCTTCCTCTACACGACGCAGGATCGATGGCTGAGCCGTTGGATCAAGATCCCTCTTCGCAAAAAAAGGAGATGCAAAACCGGGTATTCACATGGTTCGACAAATCCATTACTCTATTTTTATCACTACTCCGGACTTTTGATTCGGAACCATCAATGCCGCACTGACCGCCCATCTGCCGGCCTATATTAAGGGCAAAACACACCGCAAAGAAAGACGCCATGGCCAAAGTCATTATTGAACATCTCTATAAGATATATCCCGGGGAGAAAAACCGTACGGAGAAAGTCGCCGTGGACGACGCCCACTTTGAAATCGAGGACCGTGAATTCATGGTTCTAGTGGGTCCTTCTGGTTGCGGCAAAACCACCACCCTGCGCATGATTGCCGGCCTGGAGGAAATCAGCAAAGGCCGCATTTTTATCGATGGCAAAGTCATCAATGACGTTCCGCCCAAGGACAGGGACATTGCCATGGTCTTCCAGAATTACGCACTTTATCCTCACATGTCGGTCTACAAAAACATGGCTTTCGGCTTGGAACTGCGCAAGACACCCCGTCCAGAGATCGAGCGCAGGGTGAGCGAGGCTGCCCGCATCCTTGGACTTTCTGAGCCTGACAATCTTCTAGAGCGCAAGCCCAAGGCGCTTTCCGGTGGCCAGCGGCAACGCGTGGCCCTCGGCCGGGCCATCGTTCGGCAGCCCAAGGCTTTCCTCTTCGACGAGCCCTTGTCCAACCTTGATGCCAAAATGCGTGTGGAGATGCGAACCGAAATTTCCAAACTCCACCGCACCTTGAGCAGCACCATGATCTACGTCACCCATGACCAGGTGGAGGCGATGACGATGGCTGACAGGATCGTGGTCATGAAAATGGGGAAGGTCCAGCAAATCGCGGAGCCGCTCACCATCTACAATGAGCCGGCCAATCTTTTTGTCGCCGGCTTCATCGGTAGTCCGGCTATGAATTTCATCCAGGGAACCATCACCCGAAACGGAGGATCGCTTTGCTTCCATGAACAAAAAAAGGCGGGCTCAGAAAGTGCCGCTCTTGCAATTGTCCTGGATGGGGAATTGGCACGCAAGTTGGCGACGCACGAAAACAAGCCGGTAGTGCTTGGTCTGCGCCCGGAGAATCTGGATTTGCTGGCCGAGGGCCAGGAGATCCCCCCTGTAGGGGCCTTTCAGGCCCAATTAGAGGTCATCGAACCCATGGGTCCGGAGACCTATTACAATTTCAATACCGGTTCGCACCCTGTCGTTGCCCGTTCCCGCCGGGCCATGGGCAAGGATGCTATTGGAAGGCGGCTCACTTTGGTCACCGACATGGAGAAGGCACGATTTTTTGACAAGGCGAGTGAGAAGGCCATCGTGTGATACCGACCCCCTTTTGAAATGGCGACAACGCGCCTTAAAACTCATCCGTAAATTGAGACGACCCTGCGTGTGTAGCTATCGGCTTTTATCTCGCAACGCATCATGAGTTTTCTATATAGGTTGAGACAGGATGTGACTCGTTCGACAACCCTGTGCCTGTTTTTACCCAGCTCCATAACCTTGGAGCTGTCTTTTGATAGATGCAGGAAGAAGCCCTTGGCCTCTGCCCAAGGTGCTAATAACTAACAATTGTAAGATTGCTAAGACATAAGGATTTTCAGGCAACTTTTTAGTCACCGATCAGTAAGACTTAATTCATCTGTAATGCGTTTGAACTGCTTTATAGAGCCCTCAATACCGTAAGTTTCTGCCTCGCGTTCTCCACGCACTTCGCGGTGTACTGCATTATCCGACTGGGAATGCCGCCTATCCTGGATGAATACACCCGCGTGCCACGTGTTGCGGGCCGGCCAGCCTTGAAAAGCCAGGATATGCCGGATTGGTTAGCCAAGGCCCCGGGCAACACGGTCCCTGTATTATCTGCGCTTGGACAGCGGCAGTGAGTTTATTGCCAATATCATTCAGGCATGGTTCAAACAAAACACCATCAAAACGATCAGCATTGATCCGGGCAGTCCCCGGCCGAACGGGATTGTGGAACGATTGCATGGCAAGTTCCGGACGAATGTCTCAACTAGATAACGAAGTGGACAATGACTGAAGCACGGGTGGACATTGAGGACTTCTGGCTGGACTAGAACAACATCCGTCCGCATGAAAACCTGCGTGGCCAGTGCCCCAGATGGTTGCAGCGGAGCCTCCATCTTCTGTCGAGGCTGCGCCCCTCCCTGTACCGGAGATGGAAAAAACAAACAGCCCAACTTAAAATGAATGTCATATCAAATCATATTGAATGAGCCTGTTTCAATCGGAGGGTCGCAGGCCCTGCGACCAAGCCGCACAGCGTGCGGCCCTCCGGGGCGCTTTCGCGCTTAGAGCCTATCCGAATAACTCTTTCTGTACAAAGTTCCTCCGTTCAGGCACAAACTGGGGATGGTTAAAAAACTTGGATACCACATGCCCGTCCCACTCTGGGAAAAAATGGAAAAGGTCCTTCCCGAGCGGATCAACACCCACCGGTTTGGGGGAGGACGCCCCCGGCGTCCGGACAAGGACTGTGCCGACGCCATTTTCTTTCTTTTGCGCACCGGCTGCCAGTGGTCCGCGCTGGATGACACGGGTCTGTGCCCCCACAGCACCGCGCATGACCGCTTCCAACAATGGGTTCGCCAAGGGGTTTGGCAACGGTTGTGGAAGGTAGCGGTGGAAGAATACGACCAACTCCGGGGCCTGGATTGGTCTTATCTTTGTGTGGATGGCACCATGGGCAAAGCGCCCTTGGGAGGGGAAAAAAACCGGGCCCAACCCCACCGACCGCAGCAAGCCGGGAAAGCAAACGAAGCCTGCTGACCGAAGCCGCCGGCGTGCCCCTGGCTTTAGTCTGCGCCGCAGCCAACACCAATGACCACCGGCTGCTTGAATCAACCCTGTGGGGTTTGATTGTGCCGCCGCCTGCGGACAAAGGGGGCTTGTGTCTGAACAAGGGATACGACTATCCGGTGACCGAACAACTCGCACGCCAGCATGGGCTGCGCCTCCATATGCGCACCCGTAAAGAAGAGATAAGACAAAAGAAGCGCGGCCACAAAGCCAGACGCTGGGTGGTGGAACGCTCACACTCCTGGAGCAATCGCTTCCGCTCCCTGCTCATCCGCTCGGCCAAGAAATGCGCCAACTACGAAGCCTTCGGCCATCTGGCCTTCGCCGTCCTCATCTTCAAGCAAACAGGGTTATTCGGATAGGCTCTAAGGTGTATTTTTCAGGAAACCGATGGCGGTAAGATATTGCCCAGGATGAGGCCTGGGCAATGGCGTCGAGAGAGGCTTGCAGGCAGCGGGCTTCGTACAAAACAATGAAGCTTACGCTTTAAACAAATGTCGCAGTGCGCACAAGACCCTAAAAGAACATCATGACGGCCTGCCTGCTCCAGCGGGCTTACATCGCGTGGCCACACCGCTCACCGCACCATTGAGCAATTCTGCAAACTAGACAGGGTTGAACTTTAGTCTTTGGGCTTCGCAGTCCGTTTTGTTGTTGGTTTTTTTATGGCCTTGAGGAAATCAACCGGGGCCCGATCCGCCTATACCCCCATGGGTCTCTGTCTGTTATAATCTTGCCGCCAAGCTTCAAGCTTTTCCCGTGCTACTGGTAAACGACTGCATTTGGCAGATTTCTTGGAAACGGTGGCCAGCTTTGGCGTGTTGATTTCGTGCTCCCTCAGCGGTCATTGTATTGAGAAGCCCTCCGTCATTACAGGGAAAAATGGGCAAAATCGTGTAAACTGTTGGAGACCTTTTTCCGATTCTACCTCTGTAAACCACAGGGACTTAAGGAGAAAGAGAGGAATGACCCTAACGGGATTCGAACCCGTGCATCTTCCGTGAAAGGGAAGTGTCCTAGGCCTCTAGACGATAGGGTCGCTGAGGAAGGGAAAACATACCCAAGGCCCCGCCCCCTTGGCAACGGAAAATTTCCGTGCCTCCCGCCGGGCCGTTCGCCTGCGGCCGACTATCCCGGAACTTTTGCTTTGCTTCTGATATATATCAATATATCATGATACGAAGATATGTCTTCATCCCCTTTGTCATCATGGAGCTCCCTTCCCGCCGGTGAGGCCGAGACGGCGCTGCGCACGCTCTTGCAGGAACGCCTGGTCTTCATCGACGGGGCCATGGGCACGATGATCCAGCAGTACAAGCTTTCAGAAGCCGATTATCGCGGCACCCGTTTCCAAGATTGGCCCAAGGATCTCAAAGGCCTCGGGGATCTGCTCAATTTGACGCGTCCCGACATCATCACCGGCATCCACCGGCAGTATCTGGAAGCCGGGGCCGACATTGTCGAGACCAACACCTTCAATTCCCAGTCCATTTCCCTGGCCGACTATGGCATGGAATCGCTGGCCTACGAACTGGCCCGGGCGGGAGCGGCCAATGCCCGTGCCGCCGTCGATGCCTTCACCGCACGACGGTGCTTCGTCGCCGGGGCCATCGGACCGACCACGCGGACCAGCTCAATTTCCACCGATGTCAACGACCCCGGGGCGAGGGGAGTGACGTATGATGAATTGGTGGCCGCCTACCGTGAGCAGGCCCGCGGGCTCCTGGACGGCGGGGCCGACATCCTCATCGTTGAGACCATTTTCGACACCCTCAACGCCAAGGCGGCTTTCTTCGCCATCGAGCAGTTGCTCGACGAGCGCCGCCAGCGCGTTCCCCTCATGGCTTCGGTCACTTTCATCCAGGCCGGAAGCAACCGCGGGGTGACGGGCCAGACGGTGGAGGCCTTCTGGAATTCCATCTCCCATGTCCCGTTGTTGAGCGTGGGCATGAATTGCGCCCTCGGTCCGAAGGAAATGCGTTCGTTGATCGAGGAACTATCGCATACCGCCCCGGTCTACCTCAGTGCCTACCCCAACGCCGGGTTGCCCGACCCGCTCTCCCCCACGGGATTTCCGGAAACCCCGGACTCGCTGGCCCCGCAACTTCGCGAATGGGCCGAGCAGGGTTGGCTCAACCTCCTTGGTGGTTGCTGCGGCACGACGCCCGCACACATCGAGGCCATGATCGGTCTCGTCAAACACTGCCGCCCACGCCGGGTTCCGCAGATCGCACCCTCACTGCGCTTGAGCGGCCTCGATGCCGTCACCCTCCGTCCGGAGACCAATTTCGTCAACATCGGCGAACGCACCAACGTCACCGGCTCGCCCAAATTCGCCCAACTGGTCAAGGCGGGGGACTACGAGGCCGCCCTGGCCGTGGCCAAGCAGCAGGTCGACAACGGGGCCCAGATCATCGACGTCAACTTCGACGAGGGCCTGCTCGATTCCGAGGCGTGCATGACGCGGTTCCTCAACCTCCTGGCGGTGGAATCCGAGATCGCCCGCGTGCCCATCATGGTCGATAGCTCGAAGTGGTCGGTCATCGAAGCCGGACTGAAATGCCTCCAGGGCAAGGGCGTGGTCAATTCCATTTCGCTCAAGGAAGGCGAGGAAAAGTTCCTGGCCCAGGCCCGCCTGGTCCGCCGCTACGGGGCAGCGGTGGTCGTAATGGCTTTTGACGAGTTAGGTCAAGCCGACCACTTCCAGCGCAAAACCGAGGTGTGCCGCCGGGCCTACGAGCTCCTGACGCAGAAAGCGGGTTTTCCGCCGGAGGACATCATCTTCGACCCGAACGTCCTGACCGTCGCCACCGGCATCGAGGAGCACAACAAGTATGCCGTCGATTTCATCGAGGCCGTGCGATGGATCAAGCAGAACCTGCCCCATGCCCGCGTCAGCGGCGGGATCAGCAACGTGTCCTTCTCCTTCCGCGGGAACAACCCGGTGCGCGAGGCCATGCATTCGGCCTTCCTTTACCACGCCATCCGCGCCGGTCTCGACATGGGCATCGTCAACGCCGGCATGCTTGCCGTATACCAGGACATCGAACCGGGTTTGCTGGAGCGCGTTGAAGATGTCCTGCTCAACCGCCGTCCCGACGCCACCGAACGCTTGGTCGAATACGCCGAATCGCTCAAGGGCCAGGACACCTCGCGCGCGAAAGAAGACGAGGCCTGGCGCTCGGGTACGGTCGAGGAACGGTTGAAGTTCGCCCTGATCAAGGGCCTGACCACCCACATCGATGCCGACACCGAGGAAGCCCGGCAGAAATTCGCCCGGCCGCTCCAGGTCATCGAGGGCCCCCTGATGGACGGGATGAAGGTGGTGGGTGACCTCTTTGGCGAGGGCAAGATGTTCCTGCCGCAGGTTGTCAAGAGCGCACGGGTGATGAAGAAGGCCGTGGCCTACCTGACCCCGTTCATGGAAGCGGAGAAAGCCGCCAACGCCGACACCCGGGCCCAGGGCACCGTCCTCATGGCCACGGTCAAGGGTGATGTGCACGACATCGGCAAGAACATCGTCGGTGTCGTCCTGGCCTGCAACAACTACCGGGTCGTCGACCTCGGTGTCATGGTGTCGTGCGACAAAATCCTCGATGCCGCGATGGAAGAGAAGGCCGACCTGGTCGGCCTGAGCGGCCTGATCACGCCTTCGTTGGACGAGATGGTCCATGTGGCGCAGGAGATGAAGCGCAGGGGATTCACCGTCCCCTTGCTCATTGGTGGTGCCACGACCAGTGCCGCCCACACCGCCATCAAGATCGCCCCGCATTACGACCACCTGACCTGCCATGTCATCGATGCCTCCCGGGTGGTCGGGGTGGCGGGCCAGTTGCTCAACCCGGAAACCGCCCCGTCCTACACGGCCACGGTACGCGCCGCGCAGGAGGAGGCGCGGCGGATCCATGCCGAGCGGCAGGAGACACAGAAGCTGCTGGCTTTGGAAGCGGCGCGCGCCAACCGGTTCACCTGCGACTGGTCCACGGTCGATATTCCGCAGCCGGAGTTCACCGGGGTGAGGGAAGTGACTGGGGTGCGGGCGGCCGATCTGGTGCCCTTCATCGATTGGTCGCCATTCTTCCATGCATGGGAACTGCGGGGGCGTTACCCGGAGATCCTGGAGGATGCGGTGGTGGGGGTGCAGGCGAAGGAATTGTTCCGGGACGCGCAGGAGTTGTTGCGCCGGATCACAGAAAACGATCTTTTACAGCCCCGGGCGGTCTGGGGCTTCTTCCCGGCCCATGCCGAAGGCGATGACATCGTGTTGACCGAACCGGGGGGAAGCGGGCGTGAATGCGAGCGTTTGCTGACCCTGCGACAGCAGTTGGCCAAGCAGCCGGGCAAGCCCAACTACGCTCTGGCCGACTTCATCGCCCCGGGCGGAAGTGGACGGCGCGATCACTTGGGGGCGTTCGCCGTCACCGCGGGTCATGGCTTGGAAGCGCTTTGTGCCGAATTCGAAGCCCGGCATGATGATTATCAATCGATTTTGTCCAAGGCCCTGGCCGACCGGCTGGCCGAGGCTTTTGCCGAATACCTGCACTTACAGGCCCGGAAGGCATGGGGTTACGGCCATGCGGAAGATCTGAGCCAGGAAGATCTGATCCGGGAGCGTTACCGCGGTATCCGTCCGGCCCCCGGCTATCCGGCCTGCCCCGACCATACGGAGAAGGGTAAGTTGTTCCGATTGCTGCAAGTGTCCGAGCGGATCGGCGTGCGTTTGACCGAAAGCTTTGCCATGACACCGGCCAGCTCCGTCAGCGGGTGGTATTTTGCCCACCCCGAAGCCCGGTATTTTGCCGTCGGCCCGTTGCAGGCCGACCAGGTTTCGGACTACGCGCGCCGTAAGACTTCTTCGGTTGGGGAGGTGGAGCGTTGGTTGCGCCCCAATCTGGCCTACTCGGCCTGATCCTGAGGTGAAAGCGGCCTGCCCCAACGTCCAGTGGCCATTGCAAAAAATGTTTCCGGGCAAATTGGGCGATTGGCGGGGGTTATCGTTTTAAATACCGAATTTACCGTAAAAAACTTTTGACCTGACTTTCATGGATAAGCTAATCTTTTGTCATGATTGCTCACTTCTCTCGCGTTTTTATCGTGGGAATGGTCGCCTCTTTGCTTGCCATAACTTCTCTGGTGGCCCAAGGCCAGCCGGCCCGTTTGGTGGAAAATTCCATCAAGTTGGAGAAGGCAACGCTACCCCGGGAAGCGGAAACGGCCACGCCGGGTAACAGGGTTCTGGGAGAGGATTGGTACGTCATTGAGGCAAAATTTGATACGACCGAGGAGCTCACCGAAGAAATCACTGTCAAGTTTTACACGGACATGGTCGACACCCTGAAGAAGAACGAGACCATCATCCTGACTTCCGAAGTCACCTTCATCAATGTTCCCAAGGGCAACGGTCACGTGGCCACGGCCTACCTCCACCCTGCCGCGGTGTCGCGCTACGGTGGATCCGCAGGCAAGGACGGCATCAAGAAAGCCAACGTCCACGTCGATTTGATGGAAAACGGTCGTTCCAACGGTCCGGGGCTTGATCTGCGCAAGGATCAACCCAATTGGTTCAGCTCCTTCCCCCAGGTGCCCGGCGTGCTTGTGAACCTCAAGGACTCCCCTTTCTGGCCCATGGAGCAACGCAAGTTCAACCAGATCAAAGCAGCCACCCGCTGACCACCTCCCACCCCCAGCCTTCCCAATCCCGTGGCATCCGCCCAACGCATCCTCACCATTGACCTCGGGTCGAGCAATCTCAAAGCCGCGGCCTTCCAGGTCAGCGCCTCGGGCGATCTCACTCTCCTGCGCTACGGAATCAAGGACATGGGTCTTGACCCGAACAAGGAACAGGACCGGTTCCCCTTCATCCTCGAAACCCTGCAGAACCTCCTCCGGGAAAAAGGACTCCCCAGCGCCCCCGCCTACTGCAGCCTTTCAGGCCAGTTCGCCTTCACCCGCTTCGTCAAGCTCCCTCCGGTCGCCGCGGCCGAGATCGACAAAATGGTCGTCTTCGAGGCCCAACAGAACGTGCCCTTTCCCATCAACGAAGTCGTTTGGGACTATCAAATGCTGGGTGGAACTGGGGCCAAAGAAAATGAGGCCCTGATTGTCGCCATCAAGCAGGACATCGTCGAGCAGGCCGCCGGGGCTTTCCGCGCCTGCAAAATCGAACTGGCGGGCGTCGATGTGGCCGGCCTGGCCCTGATCAATGCGTTTTACTACAACTACGGCGTCCCCGATGAATGCCACCTGCTCATCGACATCGGGGCCAAAAACACCAACCTGATCTTCATCGAGGGTTCCCGCATCTTCATCCGTGTCATCCCCGTCGGTGGCCACCTCATTTCCCAGAACATCTCCAACGAGTTCCAGGAGCCCTATGTCGCCGCCGAAACCCTCAAAAAGGGCAAGGGCTTTGTCGGTCTCGGCGGGGCCTACAAGGATCCGGACGATGCCGCCGCCGCCCGTATTTCCAAAATCGCCCGCAGCATTTTTTCCAAGCTCCATGCGGAGTTGAACCGGTCGGTTGGCTTCTACCGCAACCAGCAGGGTGGGAGTGCCCCCAAGAAGATCCATCTGGCCGGGGGTTCGGCCTGTATGCCTTTCGCCGATCTTTTCTTCAAGGAGAAGATGAATATTCCGGTGGAACACTTCAACCCCCTGCGCAATGTCAATCTCGCCCAGGATATCGACCGCAACCGGGTCGCCGCCGAAGCCTTCCAACTTGGGGAATTGGTCGGTCTGGCCCTCCGCATGGCCGGTGAATGTCCGGTCGAGATCAACCTCGAGCCCTCCTCGGCCAAGGTCGCGCGGGAAAAACGCCGCGCGGTGCCGTATCTCGTCGTCGGTCTGCTGGCCTGGGCGGCCTGTTTCGCGGCCATCGCCGGGGTCAATTTCCTCCGGGCCTCCGCCGTTTCCGCCGAAACCGCGCAATTGCAATCGGACTACGATCAGAAAACCACGCTGGCCGCGCGGATTGAGAAAGCCGACAAGGAACTGGCCTCCTTCAAGCAACGGGTCGATGCCGTGCAGCGGTTGGTTGTGCAGCGGGACTATTGGCCGGATTTGCTTGTCCAGATCGGCCAGTGCGCGCAGACCAGCACCGGACTTTGGTTGACCCAGATGGACATGACCTTCAACAACCAGCCGCTGGAAGCCGCAACCAAGGGTGGCTCCGGATCACCCGGCGGCACGGCCCCCTCCCGTCCGCGTGTCCCGGCCCCCGGAACCAAGCCTCTCGCTCCCGGTGCCAAACCCACCGCTCCGGAAACCTCCATCAACGTCGCCCCCCGCGGCACCGAGATCAACCTGCGCGGCTTCGTCGAGGCCAGTCAATGGGACATCCTCAACACGTTTGTTTCCAGCCTCCAAGCCACCGGTTGGTTTGAGAAAATCGACATCATCAACCGCGAACCCCCCGACGGGGACCAAGTGGCGACCTTGTTCCTGATCAAGGCCACCCTCAAGGAGGACCGTCAGGTCAGCCTCCAGCCATGAAGCAGATCCCCCAACACCTCCTCTTCGGAATCATTGGATTCGTGGTCATCGGGCTGCTGGGCGGCGGTGCCTGGTATTGGACCGCCGGACAGTTGGAAACCGCCTTGGCCGAACGCACCTCCATCACGGAGAAACTCCAGCAGGTCCAGTCCAAGGGCTTTTCCCCGACCAGCCAGAACCTCAAATTGCTCGAGGGCAACAAGGAGGCTGTCAGTGCGCTGGCCAAAGAAATCCTCCCCCAACTCGACCGTGCCGCTTCCCGCTTTGCCCCCTTCCTCGGTCCTGACAAGAAAGGCCTGCCCCAGGAAACTTGGAAGGAAAAACTGGTCTCAGTCCGCGAAGATCTCAAAAAACGGGCCGACCAGGGCAACGTGCAGACAGCGGATGATTTTTACTTCGGGTTCAAGCGCTACCGTGTGGCCTCTCCTCCGGCCGGGGCCACCCATGACATCGGCATCCAATTGGCCGCGCTCGAAGAAATCTCCCGCCTCCTCATCGAGGCCAAGGTTGGCGAAATCCGGGAAATTCGCCGGGTCATGGTGGAAGACTCGGGTGCGGTTGGTGGCACGACCTCAGAGGAGTCGATCAATGCCGCGGTGGTCGAAGGCACGGGCGGTCTTTACCGGGTTTTCCCCTTCGAGGTCAAATTCAAGTCTTCCCCCTCGGCCTTCAACGCTTTCGTCAACGCCCTTGGTCGCAGCCCGATGATCTTCATCACCCGATTCGTCGTGGTGGAAAATGAAAAAAACACCGTGCCGAAACGCTCGGAATTCGCCAACTCCGCCGCCAAGGAAGGGGAGGGGGCCAAGCTCCTCGTCCCCATCGTCGGTCAGGAAGACCTCGTCGCCCGCATCCGCATCGATCTGATCTACTGGAAAGCCGATGCTTCCGGCGAAAAGCCCGGCAATCCAAACGCCAAACCCAAACCGGCCCAGCCCTGATCCCATGCTCAAGCTTCAGAACGAACAATGGTTCCTCGTCGCCGCACTTGTGCTCGGCGGCGGACTCCTGGCTTTTCTCGGGTTCTCTCTTTCCCCCCTCGACCCCCTGCCCCAGGGACGGGTCAACAACCCGCCTGCTTTCGACCCCGCTCCCTATCAGCAGGCTGCTGAAAAGTTGCTCCATCCCGTGGAGGTCAAAGACGGCGAGCACAAGGTATTCGTTTCCCGGCTTGTCGTCTACTACCCACAGGACCAGACCGTCAAAGCCCTCAATCCCGCGGACAAGGATCCCTCCGGCATCACCATCCAGTGGAAAATAGACAACAAGTTCCCCATCGATGACCCTTCGGTGGCTTCCTCCGACCCCGACAACGATGGCTTCAGCAACTTGGAGGAATTCACCGCCCACACCAAGGCGAACGATTCAGCCAGTCGGCCTCCCTTGGTCTTGAAGCTGCGCGTGGAGAGTTACACCAAGGTGCCTTTCCGTGTCATCCTCAAGGGCTACAACCCGGACGCCACCACCGGCCAGATGCTCTTCCAATTGAACCTCCTCGACGTCAAAACCAACAAGACCCGCATGGTCAAGGAAGGGGACACCATCGAAGGCTACAAGGTCGGGGCATTCCGAAAAAACATCGTCAAACGGCCCAACCCCAGAACCGGCATCGTCGAGGAAATCGACGAATCCGAACTCGATCTCATCAACCTCAAGCTCGATGAAACCATCACCCTCGTCCGGAATGTCCAGAAGGACTCGGATGAAAGCTTCGTCCAGTTGCGGGTGGATTCTCCAGTCGGCAAGGTCGAACCTCCCCGCGTGGTCCGCGGGGAAAAATTCAAACTCGACGGCAAAGAATACCAACTGCTCAAACCCGGCGAAAAAACCGTGACGATCAAGGACCTCCAGTCCGGCCAGGTGCTCGAGGGTATCGGCGGTTGAGCTGGGGGGCTGTGACCAACCGGCGATGGGCAACTAAAGCTTGTATTTTACTTGGTTATCTATAAAAACTTGGAATTGAGACCTTCCGCCATGAACTACCCCCTGCGCCCCGTTGTTCTAACATCTTGCCTGGCCGGGCTTTTGGCCGTTTTCACCACCATCACTCCCGTCGTTGCCCAGGACTCGGATTCGGCCAAAAAAACCGAGATGGAACAGATCAAGCGCATGGAAAACTCGCTGGCTCTGAACAGCCTTCTGGATGAGGCAGGTCAGTTGGTGCGGGCCCAAGACTACGGCAAGGCCCGCAGCCGATACGCCAGTGTCATTGAGCAGACCACCAAGAACCCCTCCTTTGCCGACACCAACGCCCGCGCCCGGAAAGAACTGGCCGCCGTCGCCGCCATCCAGGCCCGCCAGGAAGAAACCAAAAAGTCTTGGGACAGTGCCCGCACCTTCTGGCAGGAGGCGGTCACCCTCGACCCCGCCAACAAGGCTTACAAAGCCGGACTGGAGGGTATCGAGGACAAAAATCCCTCCTTGGCCAAACGCTACCCCGGCAATACGGCTGTCAGTCCTGAATTGGAAGAGAAGGTCAACAACATCCAAAAACTCCTCTTCGAAGGGGACAGCTTCCATGAAACCGGTCAATACCAACGGGCCATTGGAAGATACAAGGAAGTCCTAGCCATCGACCCCACCAACAAGGTCGCCCGCCTCCGGATTGAAAAAACGGAAAAAACCAAGGAACGGGCCGCCACCCTGCGTTACGAAGCCGTGCGCGAAAAGAGGCTGGCCGAAGTTGATGAGGCCTACCACACCAAGCCGGTCAATCGTCGCCAGGTCGAATCCGCCATCAGCACCACCGGAGTCAATGAAACCCGTGTAGCCAACATGTTCGAAAAGTTGGAAAAGATCGTCATCCCTGAGTTGAACTTCACCGACGTCGATGTCGTGGACGCGATCAAGTTTCTCCAAGAGCAGAGCAAGGCGCTCGATCCCGAGAAAACCGGGGTCAATTTTGTTCTCAAGGTCAACCCAACCGCTTCCTCCGCACCCGCCGAGGGAGCCGCTGCCGATACGGCGACCGCTCCCCCGCCTCCGCAGCGCACCCTCACTCTCAACCTGCGCAAGGTCCCTCTCATGGAAGTTCTGCGCTTCATCACCAACCTGACCAACCTCCAGTTCAAGGTGGAAGAATTCGCCGTCTACGTTTTCCCCAACACCGAGACCAGCGACGTCCTGGTGGTCCGCTCCTTTTCCGTTCCGCCTAATTTCTTCAGCGTCAAACCCCAGAACACAGGCGGCACCGACGTCACCGGGGGAGCCACAGTGCAGTTTGTCACGGCCGATGTGAAAAAAGAATTGGAAGGTCGCGGGGTCAAGTTCCCAGCCGGTGCCAGCGCGGCCTATCTGGCCCGCAGTGCCAAGCTGGTGGTCAAGAACACCCTCGACCAGATCAACCTCATCGAGCAACTCCTCTCCGAGCAAACGGACGTGGCCACCCAGATCGAAATCGAAACGAAATTTGTCGACTTCACCGAAGATCAGTTCAAGGAATTTGGTTTCAACTACCGCCTCTCCTTTGAGTCGGATCTCAGCGGCATCACCGACATCACCTCGGCCAATTTCCTGTCCAATGCTGGCAGCAACGCTTATGCGGGCAAAGACGGGGTGGCACTCGACAGCAACCTGCGTGACGGGGCCTCCCTGCCCAGCAATTCCATCGAAGCCCTGCTTAATCCGGGCGCGAGCAGCCAGACCAACCTTCTGAGTGTTTCCGCCATTCTTTTCGGTCAAGGTTTTGAAGCTGTCATGCGCGCAATTGAAGCCACAACTGGAGCGGATCTGATGTCTGCTCCCAAGGTTACCGTGGTCAACGGCCAGAAAACCAAGATCCGCGTTGTTCGCGAATTCATTTACCCGACGGAGTATGAGGCTCCAGAAATCCAGACCCAGTCCGTAGAAATCGGGGGGACTTCCGCCCAGTTTGTGGCCGTCGCCCCTTCGAATCCGTCGGAATTTGTGAATCGCGATGTGGGGGTGATCATGGAAGTCAAAGCGGATGCCAGCAAGGACCGCCGTATCGACCTTGAATTGACTCCGGAAGTGACCGAGTTTCTTGGTTTTATCAACTATGGTCAGGCTGCCCGTGAAGCCGCCGTCAACACCGCAGCAAATGACCAGCAAGGGAATGTGCTCGCTGAGGGCGTAGCTCTGACCCCAGTCTTCCAAATGCGCAAAGTCGAAACCAAACTCCAGGTTATCGACGGACAAACAGTAGTTATGGGTGGGTTCATCCGCAATGACACCGTTGCCATTGAGGACAAGATCCCTCTCCTGGGTGACATCCCGCTGGTCGGACGACTCTTCCGATCCAAGACCAACCGCGATGTGAAGCGGAACCTGATCATTTTCACCACCGCGCGGATCATGAATCCCAATGGAACCCCCAAGTTTCTCACGGACAGCGAAGCCGACGCGATGGAAACCTCCTTCAAGCCCTGAAATAAATGCGTATGACCCCATCTAGTTCCCATCTTTCCTCCAAATTCCTTGGCTCAATGGCCTGTTTGTTGGGCACCGTAAGCTTCTTGGTTCACCCTACGGTTTTACCTGCCGAAACGACAACAGCCAACGCCATCGTCCAGCGTGAACAAATTCGCCGTCAGGAAATCGTGCTGCGCGCCATCCAGGACGTTGAATCTACCGAAAGCCTGATCAAGGAGGGTAAGGGAGAGGAAGCAAAAACTCGCCTGGCTGAGATCCTCAAAACCATCCCGCAAACCGGGGAGGGCTCACCGGTGTACGCTCGTGCCTCTGCTCTATTGGCGCTGATCGAGCTTGACGCCGCCCGCAAGGCCCGGGATGAAAAGGATTGGTTCGAAGCCCGTGACCGCGCTATTGCTTCTTTGGGTCACAAGCCCGAAAACGCCCAAGCCAGCCAGATACTCGAAGAAGTCAATGAACGCCTGGGTATCCGCGATAACGACGAATCCACCATCAACCCGGCAGTGGATCGCAAATTCGTCAAAAACCTCAATAAAGTGCAAGCCCTGATGAAGCTGGGTCGCGATCAGATTGGCACCGGCCAGCTTGACGCCGCCGAAAAATCCTTCTCGGACGTCCTTGTCATCGACCCCTACAACAAACCCGCTGCGATCGAATTGAACAAGCTTTTTATCAAGCGTCGCACGGTGGCGCGCATCGGCCGTGAATCCAGCCGCCAAGAACGTCTGACCAAGACCCGCGAAGGCTGGACGGAAAACACCCGCACGGAAAAAAGCGTCACAGATCCCACCAAATTGGTCCAGCCCATCCGCCGTTCCAATAATTTTGCTATCAGCCAGAAGCTCACTTCCATCATCATCCCGCAAGTGGACTTCAGTGATGCCACCATTGCCGATGCCGCAACCTTCATCACCAACCGCACCCGCGAACTTGATCCGGAAGGCACCGGAGTGAGTGTCATTGTCAAGAACGAGGGGGTCAATTCCTCCAGCAAACCCTTCAGCCTGCGCCTGAACAATGTTCCCGCCGGTGAGGTGCTGCGTTACATCACTAACTTGGCCGGAGTTAAATATCGGGTGGATGAGTTTGCCGTCTTCATTGTGCCCTTGACCGAGCGCACGGATGTTCTAGTAACCCGGGAATTTCCCACCCGCCCCAGTTTCTTTGACGTAGCGCCCTCCGCATCGGCTGGCAATCAGCCTGCCGTGAACAGCCGTCGCACTCCAGTTGACTCGGGGGATGCCGCCCGGTCAGGCGGCAGCGAGAGCATTCGTTCTACGCTGGAAGCCCGTGGCGTGGACTTTAGCACGGATGGGGCAGCCGCATTTTACAACCTCTCCACCGGTATCCTCACGGTCAAAAACACCCAAGACCAGATCGACCTAGTGGAAGAACTAGTCATTGGGGACACGGTGGAAGCCTTGGTTGTCAAAGTGGATGCGCGTGTCGTAGAAATTAATCAAACCGACCTCAATTCTCTGGCTATCAATGCCACGCTGGCGGCCAATCCCACCTCCATCGTGGCGTCCGGCGGCAGTAGCATCGGAGGCGGCTCCGTGGGGGCCAGCACCGGTTTGCAGGGGGCCTCAGCAATCAAACCCTCCGATGTCATTTCAACCCTTCTGGG
The DNA here is from genome assembly GCA_033875315.1 of Candidatus Methylacidiphilales bacterium. Lineage (NCBI taxonomy): Bacteria > Pseudomonadati > Verrucomicrobiota > Methylacidiphilae > Methylacidiphilales > Methylacidiphilales bacterium. Next base: position 124,852 of record JANRJG010000009.1, on the reverse strand, counting down.
CGCTGGAGCCAGTGCGATAGATCCTGCGTCTAATGCCACGGAACCCAACAAAATCGGTATCGGTGGCTTTCTCGATGGAAACGCCTTCCGCGCACTCTTGGAGGCCCTGAGTCAGAAGCAAAGCTTCGACCTCATGACGGCTCCTTCAATCATCATCAATGATGGGGCTCAAGGAACTATCACGATTGCCCGCGAATTTTATTATCCCACTGAGTTCGATGAGGCCCAAGTCACGGCGGCGACGATTTCATCCCGCACCACAGTGGTGCCGGCCTGGCCGTCTACCTTTGAAACTCGCAACGTCGGGGTGGTACTTACGGCCCAGCCTCGCATCACCGTCGACCGCCAGCGCGTCTTCCTGACCCTCAAGCCGGACATCACTGAGTTTGATGGGTTTATCAATTATGGTTCGCGTATTTTTTCAACAGAATCAGATGCGTTTTTTGGTGTTCCCAACGGTCAGGTGATTAGTAATAACGTTATCAACCAGCCTGTCTTTTCGGTTCGCACAGTGGAAAACGCCCAGATGGAAATCGGAGATGGCCAAACCATGGTATTGGGCGGATTAATTCGTGAGGACATCTCCACGGTGGAGGAAAAAGTGCCAATTCTGGGAGACATCCCATTGATAGGTAGGGCCTTCCGCAGCAAGGCTGAACAGGCCATCAAACGCAATTTGCTGATTTTTGTTACAGTTCGCATCCTGCGTCCGGATGGTGAGCCTTACAATTTGACCCCAGGTCAGTAGCGCCATGTCTTATTGAGTAGGCGACAAATTGCAATACGGGGGGGCAAAGCTCCCGCTGAGCCGCCCTTGGAATAGAGACATCAAACCGGCTCGACAGGAGCCTCGCCTTCCCGTCAATCCATCCTGTCGGTTACTTCGATTTGTCAAACAAAGGCATCACCCGACTCGCCTGCCAGCTTCCAACACGTCATCGGCGATTTGTTTACGCAATTCCGTGTGGTCGGTGAAGGATCGCTCGGCGCGGATGAATTCGATGGGCTGAACATCGATGTGCTGTCCATAGAGTTCCCCTCCGTTGTAGCCCAGCAGGTGTGCTTCCACTTGCAGAAGACCGCCCGAACCCTCCACGGTGGGTCTGCGCCCGATGTTGAGGGCCGCCGTATACGTGTCGCCGTTCTCCAGCACCACCCGGCCTGCGTAGACGCCTGCGGGTAGAAATAGTTGGTCGCCCGTTTGCAGGTTGGCCGTGGGGAAGCCCAGTTGGCGTCCCAATTGCCGTCCTTGAACAACCTGGCCCCAAAGACTATAGGGACGTCCCAGTGCGTGGGAGGCCTCTTCCAGACGTCCTTCACGCAGGAGATTTCGGATGCTGCTGCTGCTGATGGCCTGGCCATGGCGGTCCCGTTGCATCTGCGGTATCAGGCCCGAGATGCCGAGCCCGTTGGCCCAGGCGCGCAGGTGGGAGGCATCTCCCGTGCGACCGTGGCCAAAATGGAAATTTTGCCCGCAGGCGACGGCTTCCAGGTTCGGCAGATGATGATGAAGGAGATCCAGAAACGCATCAGCGGTCAGTGAGGCCAGAACAAGGTCGAACGGGATAAGGAGCGTGGATGCGGCTCCTGCGGCGGCAAAGAGCCGCAATTTGTGTTCGATCCCGGTGATCAGGGGCGGTTCCTGGCCCGGGGACAGGATGGCCTGTGGGTGGGGCCAGAAGGTCAGCACGGAAAAGGCGGTAGAGGTGGGAGAAAAATTGGATGAAGATGAGGTTGAAGGTGTTGTGCACGGTTCACGCACGGCATCGAAGACAAGCCGGTGGCCCCGATGGACCCCGTCAAAGAAACCCAGGGCCAGCCGCCGGACTTCACCGCTGCGGGCCGCGTCTTCCCAGCTTCGGAACACCTTCATGAGTGGAGGGGTGAGTCGGATTATTGGCGTCGAATGCGGGAGATTTCCGGCAGGCTGATCACATAAGGGACCAACTGCGCGAGATCACGCATGTCCTGCATGGCCGGCCAACCCAGGGCCTGTTCCAGGGAAAAATTTCCGGAGCGGGTGCGGGAGAGGGCCGACAGGTGGCCTCCGCAGCCCAGCTTCAGGCCGATTTCATGGCAGTAGCTGCGCACGTAGAAGCCCTTGCTGCAACGAAGGGTGAAATCAATTTCCGGCAGGGCAATTCGGTCAAGGCTATGACGGTAGACCGTGACCAGGCGTGGTTCCCGTTCCACCACTTTTCCCTGGCGCGCCAGTTTGTACAAGGGCACCCCGTCTTTTTTCACCGCCGACACCATGGGCGGCGTCTGGTAGAAATCACCCTGGAATGCGGCAAAGGCCGCCCGCAGGGTGGCTTCATCGTAGTCCTCCACTGGACGGGTTTCCAAGGCCTGGCCCTCGGCGTCCTGGGAGTCGGTGATTGTTCCCAATTTCAGAGTCCCCCGGTACTCCTTGTCTTCCGACATGAGGAGGTCCTGGACTTTGGTGGCCTTGCCAATGACCAGCATAAGGAGGCCGGTGGCCATGGGGTCGAGTGTCCCGCAGTGGCCGACTTTCTTCAGGCCGAAGCGTCGGCGCACGAAATCCACCACGTCGTGCGAGGTCATACCGCCGGGTTTGTTGACCATGAGCAGTCCGTCGATGCTGGGGAGGGGGGGATTCATGAGATTAGGAGAAAATCTGAGCGATACGTTCCAAGACCGATTGGCGATGGGCCTTGGCATGATCTTCAAAGTTGATCCCCGCCGCACCCGGATGGCCGCCGCCGCCGAATGCCTGGGCCAGGGTGCTGACGTTGTGCTGGCCCTTCGACCGCAGACTGACTTTGAGTGCGTCCCCGGGGCGCTCCTCAAAAAGAACGGCCAATTGCACCCCGCGAACGGTCAGTGCTTCTTCCACCAAACCCTCGGTATCGGATGCCTTGGCTCCAGATTCCGCGAACATTGAGGGCTCCAGATCGAGAACGGCCAACCGACCTTGGTGTTCGAGTCGGATGCGCTGCAGGGCCAAGCGGCGGAGGGCAAAACGTTCCGGACTGGTGGATTGGTAGCATTCGCGGGCCAGTTCGGCGGGATCGGCGCCCCGTTCCACCAGCCGGGCGGCGGCGTGGAAGGTCGCGGCGGTTGTTCCGCGGTAGCAGAAGGATCCGGTGTCGGTGCTCAAACCCACGAACAAATTCGTCGCGGCTTCGGGTGGCAGGGGCCAGCCGGCTTCCTCGATCAGACGCAAAACGAGCGAGGCGGTCGAGGGCTCGGTGGGGTCGATGACATTGAGTCGGCCGAAGAGGGTGTTGCTCTCGTGGTGATCGAGGTTCAGGTCGGCTTGGCGGTTCCAAGCCAAAAAGCCCTTTCCCAGCCGCTCACGCGTCGAGGTGTCCAAGGCCACCAAGAGGGTGGTGGGGCCGGGGGAGCATCCGGCAGGCGATTCCACACGTTCCCGCCCGGGCAGGAAGGTGTAAAGGTCGGGCACGGGATCTTGATTGAAGATGCGCACGCTCTTCCCCAGTCCGGACAAGGTCCATCCGAGCCCGAGGGCGCTTCCCAAGGCGTCACCATCGGGGCGTTGGTGGCTGAAAATCCAGATTTCTGGTGCTTCCAGCAGCGGGGGGATGGCGTGAGCGATGGGTGAGTTTGAGTTGTTCAAGGGTTTTCTAGACTGCCAGTTATGTCCCGGGAATCAACGAGGGAATTCGCCCTTGCGGTGGCGGGTTAATGGACCCCTGGGAAAGGATTCCCGGGCTACAAGGGGCCGGTTGAAGCTTTTTCCTTGGAGTGCTTCGGGGCCGTTGGAAGGGGTTGAGAGCAACCTCAGGGCTCGGGGGACTGGAAGCGGATGGCCCCCTCGGTGGCATGGGCCCGGGGAGGCAATCGCAGATCCTGGGTGTCAGAGCTGACGATGCGGGCGGTTTTTTTCTTATGTCCCACTTCCAGCGGGCCTTTTATCTCGCACCGCAGCAGTGCCGCGCCCATTTGGATGAGGTCGCCGGGCTGGATGATTGTGGGCGATACGATGGGTTTATTGTTCAAGAAGGTACCGTTCCTCGATTGGAGATCGTTGATCCAATAGTGGTGGTTTCTTTTTTCCAGGACGCAGTGGTGCCCGGATACAGATTCCACGCTGAGTTGGAGCCGGTTGTCCGGATTGCGGCCGATGGTGATGCGGTCATCGAGCAACTCGAAAATTTTCGGAAGGGGATCGGAGACGACGCTGAGGTGGGTCACAGGAGGATGCGTTGGCTCGGGGGAGACCGGAGTATTGCGTTTGAATTCGTCCGCACGCCGCGCCGCCTCCATCAGCAGGTAATCCGTTGAGGTGGTGATGGTGCGTGCGGGGTGGTCGTCGCAAGGAATGAACTCGGCGGCGGCGCCCGGTTCGACCACCAGGTTGTAGAAGGCATCCTCCGGCTTCGCATCCCCGCATACGGCATGGATGATTTTGCCTCTTTCGACGTGGAGCACACCTTGCTTGCCGGGGTGGAAGCATTCGATCCGTCCGCTCCGTTGTCCAATCAGGCAGAGCTGAAGAATTTCCAGCGTCGTCATCTCCCGCAAGCATGGGACTTAATTTCCAACTGAAAAGAGCGGAGATGGCTGACCGATGTTTTTGTTGCAAGCACTTGAGGATCAGGCATTCTGGGCCGACTAAACCACCCAAAATCATGGCGTCTAGTTTTTTAGGATTTTTAGGTAAAAAAAAGCAAGAGGACGCTGCCCCCAGTCCTGCCATGCCCATGGTCCGCGGGCCGGGTTCTTCCCCACCGCCCGGAGCACCGATGCCTCCGCCGGAGTCGGGAGCCACCGGGCCGATCGGGGGCGGGTCGATGCCCCGCCCTCCTGGTTCGCAGCCTTTGTTCGAGCGGGCACGCAAACGGGTCACCCAACGCCTCTCCCTTGCCGGTTTGAACTCCTCCGGGCCGGGTTCGGCCAAGCTCAAGATTCCCGCTGCCGTAGCCGTGGCCGCCCCGCCACCTACCATGCAGATGACGCCCATGCCCGACGTGGCGCTCGAGATGCCGGCATCGGTGGTCGTGCCCTTGCTGCCGGAGGCGGTCCTGCTGGCCGATCCGGCCAGTTTGCTCCAGTCGCCCCAGGGGCAAGGGGATTTCCGCCTGCCCATGGGTGCGGTGTTGCCCATGTTGCCCTCGGGCAAGATCGAGTTCACCATCGCCGACCTCGCGCAATGTGCGCCGGAAGGATTGATTCATCCGGTTGATTCGTTAGGTGAATACGGTGCGATGACCATCTTGTTGCCCCTGCCCCAGGTGGTGATGCGCATCCCTGCCGACTATATGAAGTTGCGCAGGGACCAGAAGCAGATCGACCAGGCGGTGGCCTCAATGAATGATCCGTTTTCCCCGGAGGCCATCCGGGCCAAGGTGGAAGCCGCCCAGGCCGCTCAAGCGGCGCAACAGGCGGAACTCGAAGCCGCGGCAGCCAGTGAGACACCGTTCGCCGGGGCGGAACTTTCTCCGAGCGAAAATCCTGGCGAGATAGCGGACCCGGGATTATCCATGGCAGATCAGGAGCCCGACCCGGAGCCGGTAATGTCCGACACCGCACTTCAGACGGAGGCAGTCGACGCATCCGAGCCCGATACGGGTGGCTTGGATCCGGCACTGGCCGCTTTGGCCGCCCTCGCCGAATCCGAGGTGCAGCAGGCCGATGAAGCCTTGCCGATCGTGGAAAATCCAGTCGATGCTCCTGTGGTGGAGGAGTCGGCCGATCCAGCGGACAGCTTTTCCTTCACCCAGAGTTCGGAATACCAGGCTCTGCTGAGCAAGCTGCAGGTTCCCGAGCTTCCAGTGGATGAACCCTCGGCCGTGGAAGTGAGCACCCCGCCACCTTCGCCGAATCCCATCAAGACAGCGCCGGTTTTTTCCTTCGCCCAGAGGGCCAAGGTCAAGCCGGTTGAACCAACTGCGGATGAGTCTGATGTGGAACCGCTTCCGGCTTCTCCGCTCAGCGCGGCTGTGGCATCGTCGCCCCAACTGGCTGATTCATTCAGCAAGGCCTTGAAGGCTACGCCGACAAAAACGAACGTTCCCACGAAGGCTGCGTCCTCCGAGTTGCACCAGCTCATCCGCCTGCCCGCCGATGTGCCGGCGGGTTTCAAGGAATTCACCCGCCAGATCAGCCTCTGGCCGGGGATGCTTGGCTGCATCCTATGCGGGCCTGACGGCCTGCCGATTTCCGCCGCCGGTGGAGAAAACAAGACCGATGAGGCCCTGGCGGCGGTGGCGCCCCGTTTGTTCAAGACCACTTCTGGCTTGCTCACCGACCTGGGTCGTGCGGAATTGTCCGAGATGAACCTACCCGGCAAGGAAAACAGCCTGACCCTTTTCCGCGACCACGGATTCATCCTGGTTTTGGTGCACGAAGATGAACAGTTGCCCATCGTGCACCGTAAAACAATTCACGCAGCCCTGGCCTTGCTGGCCCAGTCGGGTCCCGGTTAACCTTCAACCCCTATGGCCTTCATCAATTACTCCAAAAGGGAGATCCAGCTCAAGATCGTCTATTACGGCTGCGCCCTTTCGGGCAAGACGACGAACCTCATCAATCTCCACGGAGGCATCACCAGCACCCAGAAGGGCGACCTCGTGTCCCTCGCCACCGATGCCGACCGGACCCTGTTCTTCGACTTCCTCAGTCTCAACACCCAGACCCTGCCCGGGTTCGATACCCGGTTCCAATTGTACACCGTCCCGGGCCAGCCGGTTTACAACACGACCCGCCAATTGGTCCTCAAGGGCGTGGATGGCATCGTTTTCGTCGTGGATTCCCAATGGGAGCGCATGGAGGAGAATGTCGAATCCTTTGCCAACCTGCAGGAGAACCTGATCGAAAACCACCTCAGTCTGGCACAAATTCCTTACGTGTTGCAGTACAACAAGCGGGATGTGGAAAACGTCGCCCCGATGCACTACCTGGAATACACCTTCAACAACCGCGCCAACCGGGTGCTTTCCTTCGAAGCCAGCGCCCACCAGGGCAATGGCGTCCTGGACACGCTCAACGGTGTCGCCCGTCTACTTCTGGCCAAATACTCCAAATCCGCCGCCCCGGCACGTCCCGTGGCCGGTGATCCCCAGGCTGGTTGAACCCCCATCAGGATACGTTTATGGCGATTGGCATGCTCTCAGTGGAAGACCAGGTGGCGATAGAATGCACCCTCAAGGAATTTCTGGCCAAGTCCGAATCCCAATGGACCGCGGTGGTCGACAAGGGCGGCAACCTCTTCGCCGAGATGGGGGACATCGGCACGCTCGACATCAGCATCCTGAGCGCCCTGGCCGCGGGTTCGTTTGCCGCGACCCGCGAGCTGGCCCGCCGGCTGGGCGAACAGGAATTCACCGCCTTGTACCACGAAGGCAGTCACATCAGCATCCTCATGACCGCCTTGCAGTTTGATTGCCTCCTGATCACGGTTTTTGGTGATAAAACCAACATCGGTTTGGTCCGGTTTTATGCCCAGCAAACCACCCCGGCCCTGGATGCCGCCCTCTCCAACGCCAGTGAGAACGAAGCCCAGGCCGGCCCACTGGAACTGGATACCGACCTGGCCCAGCCGGGTGGGGGCATCATCCGCTGAGCCGCCTGGCACCATGAGAAACGCGGGCGCACCGGTGGAGTCCCCCGTGGTCTCACCGCGCAGCCGGGACCACACCGATCCGGGCTGGGAAGTGATGGTTTGGAATGATCCGGTCAACACCATGTCCTATGTGGTCTATGTGTTCATGAAGGTCCTGCGGTTCGACCGCGCCCGGGCCACCCGCCACATGCTGGAGGTCCACGAAAAGGGGCAAAGCTGCGTCGCCCTAGAGGCGCGGGAGAAGGCCGAACTCTACCACCAGCAAATCCTCCATCACGGTCTCCGTTGCACGTTGCGGCCTGCCGGTTGATCAAACGGGTTATGCAAATCCGGCCGGAAGATCACGGAGTGCTGCTGGAATTCTTTCCCGCCGAAGCCCACTTTCTCGCCGCCATCCTCGACCGCATCGCGGACGAGTATCAATCGTCCGACCGTTCCACCCCGGCGCACCGGGGTTTGGACGGCAGTGGCTATTCCCCCGAGGACGAAGAGGCCTGGTGGGAGGAACGCCGCCTGCACGCCTCGGAACATGCTCGCCAGGCCCGGGAGTGGTCGGCCCTTCTCCGCAACTCCTCCGGTGAGTGGGTCACCTGGCGTCTAGATCCCGAAGGTGTGGAGCGCTTCATTCTCCTGGCCAACGACCACCGCATGTACCTGGCGGGCCGTTATGCGATTGGCGAAGAGGACATGGACAGCGACCTGGATGCGTTCCACGATGATGGACGCCGGATGGTCTTGCTCGAGATCCACCTTCTGGCCCAATTGATTGAATTGATGCTGCCCTATGCACCGATGTGAATGGCCACTGGCCCGGTCCGCTTCCCGATGCTATGCTGCAAGGGTGAAGCCAAAGTTCCTTCCCGCCTGGATCGTGGCCGCTCTCTCCGTCATCTGGCCGCTGTCGGCCCCGGCCGCGCTCAAAGACATCCTCCAATTCGAGGACAAAATGGAAAAGTCCTACGACATGTCCGGCAAGATCTACGACACCCAGTCGCTCCAGCGGGTCAAGAATTACGACGGGTTGAAAGAATTCAGGACCACTCCCCGCAACGACATGCCGACTTTCGGCCTCCCCGCGGAAAACAAGGGCTTCAACAAGTCCTTCCGCGTCTCGGAAAGCCGTGTCTTCAACGGACGTTCCTACCTCGATGCTTCGCAGTCCTATCGGACCGGTCCGGCCACCGGATTCTCGGGAAACTACAGCACACGGAATGCGGCCGGATTCGACACCGGCGCCAATCCGATGGGGGACAAGACCTACAAGCCCGCCCGGGAACGTTACGAGGGTCCGGAATTGACGCGCAAGACCACGGAAATAGAAATCATCAACCAGACGCTCCAAAACAAGAAAGACCTCAAGGGCGGGGTCCTGAGCATGAGCGAGGTGCGCGAGATCCTCAACAAACGCGAGTGAGGGTTTCCGAATCAGGGAGTTAGGGTGATTTCCTTGCTGTCCTTGAGTTCCGGATAGTTCGAGAGGATGACCACGACCTTGTAGGTCCCGGGCTTGGCCTTGGATTTCAGCGACTCCACCGGGATGGTTTCGGTGTAGGTGATGGATTCCCCGGCGTTGATAAAGAGGGAGTCGGCTTCTTGGGTGAATATTTTGTCCTCCGACCAAAGCCAGACCAAACTATCGTCCGGGCCGCTGACCGCCAGATCGTAGCGCTGGGCATCGGGGAACGAGAGGGGATAGGATTTTTTCTTGCCGTTGTTCTGCACCTTGAAGGTGACCTTGAATCCCGTCACGGCCTGGCCCTGGGCATTGACCGGGTTGGAGAGGGACAGCGATGCCGGTTCGATCTGAACTTGCGTGCTGAAATCTTTCAGATTGATTTCATTGGCCCGCTGCACCCGCGCCGGGTCACCGGCGAAGATACTGTAGCGCTTGCCCGGGGGATTGATGAAATTATCCGGAATGGTACGGCGTTGGGGATTGACGTCTACTGCCTGGGCGGCGGGAACAAGGCAGGCCGCCAGTATCAGGGCCGTGAAGATGCGCATGCCCATAAGATGGGGGAGGAGACGGCCCGATTCAATCTTCTTTGATTTCCGGAATACTTGGCATCGGCCCGGAATAGGGCAGCATGCATTGATGCTAAGGATTTTGGCCGCTCTCCTCTCTGTCTTTGTCCTCACCCCACAACAGAACGTGTGCGCGGGGGCCTCGAAACCTGAAATGACTTTTCGTATCCATGTCCAGGTCCAGTCGCGCACAGAAGCGGCCAGCCAAACCCTCCAGATTTCGCTTACCAATCCCAACCAAATCATCGCCGTCAACCGCTTGGCCGCATTTTCGGAAAACCACCTCCAAAGCGTTTTGCCCACCCCCGACGGCGGCATGATGCTGCAGGCTGACAGCACCGGAACGCGTATTCTGGAGGAAATGAGCTCCTCCAACTCCGGCAGGATCATGGTCGTACTCATCAACGGCACGGTGGTTTATGCGCCGATCATCGACATGCCCCTGCGTTCGGGAAGGATGCTCATTCCGGGACCCATCCCTCCGGAAATCGTCAGCGGTCTCCAAGCCCGCATTGCCAAACTCCAGAAAAAATAAAGGCCAGTTCATGTCCCCCTGCTGACTAAAGCTGTTTATAAGGCCCGCTACTGGGGTGGCTTTCTTCTCGGAGTATGAGCCTGCTAAATGCACATGAGATTCGGTTTTATTTGCGCCCCCGGTAGCTGCCTCTATACTGTTGAGGCATGAATACGCTTGAAATCCGCAACCTCCACGCCCGCATAGAAGACCGGGAGATTCTTCAAGGTCTCTCTTTGACCCTTCCGCAGGGCGAGGTTCATGCGTTGATGGGCCCCAATGGCTCGGGCAAAAGCACCTTGGCCAAGGTCATGGCCGGTCACCCGGACTACCAGGTCACCGAGGGCGAGGTCCTGCTCAACGGGGAAAACATCCTCGAAATGGAACCCGACGCACGGGCCCGCAAGGGGCTCTTCCTCGCCTTCCAATACCCCAGCGAAATCCCCGGAGTCAGCATCGCCAACTTCATCCGCGCCGCGCTCCAAGCCCGCCTGCCCGAAGGCCAGGAAATCGACGCCGTCGAATACTACAAAAAGCTTTATGCCAAGATGGCCATGCTCGAGATGGACAAGTCCTTCACCAGCCGCCCGGTCAATGACGGTTTTTCCGGCGGTGAAAAGAAGCGCAACGAAATTCTCCAAATGGCCATGCTCGAACCCACTTACGCGGTCCTCGACGAAACCGACAGCGGTCTCGACATTGATGCCCTTCGCATTGTCTCCGAAGGGGTGAATAAATTGCGCGGACCCGCCCTCGGCGCCCTCGTCATCACCCACTACCAACGCCTCCTCAATTACATCGTGCCCGACGTGGTCCATGTCATGGTCCAAGGACGCGTCGTCCGGACGGGGGGACGCGAACTGGCCCTGACATTGGAAGAAAAAGGCTACGATTGGATCATCAAGGAATCCGCGCAGCCCGCGTCCGCCTGATAACGTTCCGCCCCTCCCATAGGAAAACGAAAACACCATGAGCGAAAAACCCGACCTGAATCTGGAAATCGACAACGGGAATTTTTCCTACCCCGAGGATTACGCCTTCGATGCCGGCTACGGCCTCAACGAGGAAACCATCCGTTACATCTGCGATGTCAAAAAAGATCCGGAATGGATCCGGGAGTTCCGGCTCAACGCCCTCCAGGTCTTCCGCTCCAAGCCCAACCCGACCCACTGGGCCACCAAGGACTTGGAAAACATCCATTACGACGCCATCCGCTACTACCTGTCCAAGGGCCAGACCCCCAAGCGCAGTTGGGACGAGGTGCCCGATGACGTCAAACGCACCTTTGAGCGCCTCGGCATCCCTGAGAAAGAACGCAAGTTCCTCGCCGGCGTCGAGGCCCAGTTCGACAGCGAGGCCGCCTACTCGAACGTCAAGGCCGCCCTCTCCGACCAGGGGGTTATTTTCATGGGCAGCACCGAGGCCCTGCACCAGCACCCGGAAATCTTCCGTCCGTGGTTCGGCAAGGTCATCCCCACCGCCGACAACAAGTACTCCGCCCTCAACAGTGCCGTCTTCAGCGGCGGCAGTTTCATCTACGTACCCAAGGGAGTGAAGGTCAGGCACCCGCTCCAGGCTTATTTCCGTATCAACGCGGAGAACTTCGGCCAGTTCGAACGAACCCTGATCATTGCCGACGAGGGCGCCGAATTGACCTACATGGAAGGTTGCACGGCCCCCAAATTCGAGACCGCCACCCTCCACAGCGCCGTGGTCGAACTGGTCGCCCTCAAGGGGGCCAAGATCCAGTACATCACCGTCCAGAACTGGAGCGCCAACGTCTACAACCTCGTCACCAAGCGCGGTCTGGCCATGGAAGAAGCCGAAATCAAGTGGATCGATTGCAACATCGGTTCCCGCCTCACCATGAAATATCCCGGCGTCATCCTCAAGGGCCGCAAGGCCCGCGGCGAGGTTCTTTCCATCGCGCTGGCCAACAACGGCCAGCACCAGGACACCGGCGCCAAGATGATCCACGCCGCCGACGAGACCACCTCGACCATCACCTCCAAGAGCATCAGCATCGGCAGCGGTCGCGCTTCCTACCGGGGCTTGGTCCACATCCCAAAACACCTCAAGGGCTGCAAAAACAACACCGAGTGTGACGCCCTCCTGATCAACTCCCATTCCCGCACCGATACCTACCCGGCCATCACGGTCCGGGGGCAGGGGAATTCGGTCCAACACGAGGCCAGCGTGAGCAAAGTCAGCGCCGAACAGATCTTCTACATGCAACAGCGCGGCCTCACCGAAGCCCAGGCCATGAGCATGAGCGTCAATGGCTTCGTCAACGACCTCGTCTCCCAGTTCCCCATGGAATACAGCGTGGAACTCAAGCGCTTGATCGATCTTGAAATGGAGGGGTCGGTTGGGTAACACTCCTCGGCTCAACCCTCAATACCCAAACTTCATACTTATGGCAGACCTCGAAAACAAATACACCGACAACGTGTCCGGCAAATTCTACGTCGACAACCAGTGCATCGACTGCGACCTGTGCCGCGAAACCGCCCCGGCCAACTTCACCCGCAACGACGACGGAGGACACTCCTACGTCTACAAACAGCCCGGTAGCCCAGAAGAGGAAGCCCTCTGCAAGGAAGCCATGGAAGGCTGCCCGGTCGAAGCCATCGGCAACGACGGCGTTTGAACCCGCCCCGCCCGGGCGGGTCTTCCCCCGCAGGGCGGTCAATCATTCAGGAAGACCCGAACATGGATACGCTCTTGCCCACTGCTCCTTCCAAGCCCGGATCATCTGCCCAGACCGGTGCGGACGGCACCATCCTTTCCCCGGCCACCTTGCCGGATTGGGCCGATTGGTGGACGGAGGGACGCGCGGCGGCTTGGGAGAGTTTCCAGAACCTGCCCATGCCCAAGCGCAAGGACGAGGACTGGCGTTTTGCCAACGTCCGCGCGCTCAAGCTGGAGGGTTTCCGCCCCGCCCCACCCGCTGATCCGGCTTTGCTGCGCCCATCGACCACCCTCCCGGCCTTCCCCCTCGCGGCCCGCGTGGTCTTTGCCAATGACCAGGTTGTCGAATTCCACCCGCTCCCGGAAGAACTTCAGCGCCAGGGCGTCATTTGGGAAAGCCTGGAGACCGCCGTCTGCAAGCACGGTGATCTGGTCCGCAGGCATTTCATGACCTCGGACTTCCCGCTTGGCTCGGCCAAGTTCGCCGCCCTCCACCGCGCTTGGTGTCGCGCGGGCAGCGTCCTCATCATTCCCAAAAACGTCCACATCACCCTCCCCATCGCCGCCTACCACCAGCTTTCCGGCGAGGGTTCGGCCATCTTCCCCCACACCCTGGTCATTGCCGGTGAAAACAGCTCGGCCACCTTCATCGATTTCTTCAACTCCCTTGACCAGGCCCAGGGTTTTGTCTGCGGCATCAAAGACCTCATCCTCGCCCCCGGCGCCAAGGTTGATTACCTCTCGGTGCAGGAATGGAACGAAAAAACCCTGGCCTTCCACCTCAATTCCACCACGGTGGACCGCCAGGCCTCGGGCAAGTACCTCAATGTCCACCTCGGAGGCGGGTTCATCCGCACCGAAAGCCACAGCCGCCTGACCGGCGAGGGCGGACGCAGCGACATGCTGGCGGTCGCTGTCGGTCACGACCACCAGGAGATCGACCTCCGCACCCTGCAAAGCCACTGCGCCCCCCACACCACCAGCGACCTTCTCTACAAAAACACCCTCAACCACCGCGCCAAGGCGGTCTTCCAGGGCCTCATCCGTGTCGACCCCGGCGCCCGCTGGACCGACGCCTACCAAACCAATCGCAATCTTCTCCTCGACCCCGAGGCCGAGGCCGATTCCATGCCCGGCCTGGAAATCCTCAATGACGACGTCAAGTGTTCGCACGGCGCCACCACGGGACAGATCGATCCCGAGGAATTGTTCTACCTCCTCAGCCGGGGCATCAATGCCCACCAGGCCCGCCACCTTCTCGCCATCGGGTTCTTCGAGGAAGTGCTGGAGCGATTCGGCCACGCTGGCATCTCCGCATACCTGCGCGAGCGCATCGTGTCCAAATTCGACCGCTCCGAGAGCATCCGTACCGAAACCGTGGTCGAAGGCGACATCGATCCGACCCAGGTTCGCGTCCTTCAAGGGACGGAGTAGTCCCTGGTCCCTAGTCCTTGGTGAAAGGCCCTTTAACCCTCACCAAGGACCAAGGACGCAATCCGACATTCGTCGCGAGCGCAAGCGGGACCAATAACTAAAACCCATGCCCACCCCATCCTGCCAACCGGACATGACCATGGCGGCCATCGAATCCGCCTTTCCCGCTGCACGCCGGGCTCTCTTCCGCGCTTTCCATATCGGCGGGTGCAGCAGTTGTGGATTCCAGCCGGAGGAAACGCTGGAACAGGTCTGTCTTCGCAATGAAAACCTCGACCCCGCCCGGGCCGTCGAAACCATCCTCGCGGCCCAGGTTGAGGAAGACCGCTTGCAGTGTTCCCCGCTGGATATCAACGCCCGGCTGAAAAAAGGGGAAGCCATCCGTTTGGTCGACATCCGCTCGCGGGAGGAGCATGAGGCGGTCCACATCCCCGGTTCGGAATTGTTGAGCCAGGAATTGACCCGGCAACTGCTGGACCATGCCGGGCCGGGCGCCGTGGTGTTCTACGACCACCAGGGAAAGCACATCATGGACGCGGTCTCTTACTTCATCGGCCACGGGCTCAAGGAAGCCTATGCGCTCAAGGGCGGGATTGATGCCTGGGCGGTCGAGGTCGATCCGTCCCTGCCGCGCTACCAGATCGGTTGAAACGCACCGGGCACGTGCCCGCCCATGCCGGTCGGTTCAGGCCTGGGACGATTTGTCTCCTACCCCGAGGTCGGATGCCAGCCTGGCATCCTGGCTGGGTCGCCAGATGAACTGGTCGATCCAATAATGGTTGAGGGGAAATCCGAGGAAGACCGCCACGAGCAGATCCCGCAGGGTCATTGAGCCGAAGAGCGGGCTTTTGCTTGTGGTGAACATCGGGATGCAGCCCTCGTGGATTTCAACTTTGCAACCAAGGAACCGGAATGCCGCTGCGATGAGGATTCCGCTGAAAAGGAACGTTCCCAAATTGCGGGTCATCCATCCTGCCAAGCCGTGCAACAGGTTTCCCCGTGCCTGACGCCGTCGGTGGTAATGCCAGACCACGGCGTCGTATTGGACGTCATGGTGCACCGTGGTCAGCATCATGAAGACCACGATGGGTGCGGCCGTGACCCAGGGTGAAGACGTGATGAATGCCGTGTAGGCGGTGACCAGGACGGCAAAGAGCAATTTGACCGCATTGACGGACCGCCCGGCACGCTGGGCCTGCCACGTGCGCCAGGCTTGGTGGACCCAGAAGACCAGGGCCAGGCCCCAGCAGATGACGAGCAGCACGTCGGTCGAATAAAGCGCCGGTTCACCCGCTTTCCTCAGGCCCAGTTCGCGCGACATCTGTGGGTGGACCAGAATGAACGCAAGTGCGGGAAACCCCAGCACGGCATGGAGCAGCCATTTTTCCCCGAAGTCAGCCCAACGGGAGAGGGGACCGGATTCCTTGCGGCGGTACAGGGCAAATACACCCCAATGTTGCCGCACAATGTGCATGTAGGCCCAGACGAGGAAGCCCCCCACGAAAAGTCCCCAGGGGAGGGTGTATTGATGGACGCCCAGTCGGTAAAGCAGATAGCAGAGTCCTAACACTGCCGGTCCGGCCAGGAGCCAGCCGAGACTGGCCAAGAGGAAGAACGGCTGGCGTTTCCAGACTTCGGGGTCGAAGTAGGTCCGGGTGTAGGTTCCGATGAAGTGGGGGGTGTCGACCAGAGTCACCCAAGCGAACCAGACGCCCATCGGGTCTGCCCCCAGAAGAATGAGCAAAAGCAGAAAAAGACCCGTCCACCCGCCTCCCGTGATCCAAACCAGATCGGTTTTTGCATCGACTATCCAGGACCAAGTGAACAAAGCCCCGGATTTGCTTTCACGGGCCAGGGAAGTATCGGCGGTGATATCCATAAGGGGGGTCTATTGTGTTTGGGAATTCATGTGCAGGCTGGTGAGCGTTTCGGTGGTCGTCAATGAATTAACACAAACGGGCGCAACGCTTCCAAAGGGGGGTGTTTGTTTCATGCGGATCCAAATGGAATGGCTGCTCTGATGGTTGCAACCCGGACCCATTTTTTTGCGGCATTTGTGCTTTTTTGAGGCTAAATTGTCCAAATGTCCGAATCCTTAGAGCAGCGCGTTGCCCGGGCGGTGGAACAACCGCAGAACCTGGGCGAATTGAAAGACGCCGATGCCGTGGGAACGGCCGGCAGCCCCGGTTGCGGTGACATGTTGCGCATCTGGTTGAAATACCGCGAGGATGGGCAGGGGGGCAAAGTCATCGACCAGGCCAGCTTCCAGTCCTTCGGCTGCGAGACGGCCATGGCCGTGGCCAGTGTCGCCACCGAAATGCTGGTGGGCAAGACCGCCGCGGAGGCCCGTCATCTTTCCGGCCAGGACCTGGCTGCCCCCTTGGGTGCTCTGCCCCCGATGAAGATCCACTGCGCCACCCTGGTCGAGGAAGCCCTCCGCCAGGCACTGGAGGGGGGGGCAGGCGGCACGGTTTCCCTGGCCACCCATGCCCCGGCTCCCGCCACCGGCTTGTCCGCCAGCCTGCAGCAGGCCGGGCAGGCCAAAAAAATCGTTTTCCTTCCCCCTTCCGCTCCCTCAGGATCCAACCCTTCATGAACGACCCCTTTCCATTGACGCGCGCCTGCGACGCGGTGCGCATCCCCAGCGGCGAGAAAGTGAATCTGCCTGCCGGAACCGAGGTCGGCATCACCCAGGCTCTGGGAGGCACTTACACCATCGTTTGCGACCTGGGCATGTTCCGTATTGAAGCCGCTGATGCCGACGCCCTGGGCCGGGAAAAACCGGCCGCTCCGGAAGCACCCGCCGCCGATGGAAGCGATTTGGAGACGATCATCTGGGACCGGTTGAAGACCGTTTACGATCCGGAGATTCCGGTCAACATCGTGGACCTCGGCCTGGTTTATGAAATGAAGACATCCGAGATCGAAGGTGGCAAGAGGGTGGATGTGAAGATGACCCTGACCGCCCCGGGATGCGGCATGGGGCCGACGATCCAGGCCGACGCCAAGAGCAAGGTCCTGACCGTGGATGGGATCAAAGAAGCCGAGGTGGAATTGGTCTGGGACCCGCCTTGGAACCAGAACATGATCACCGAAGTCGGTAAGATGAAGCTCGGTTTGATTTGATCAGCGCGGGATTGATCTTGCGACGCAAAGGGGTAGACAAGAGCCATGCATCCATTCCCCCGTGCCGGTTGGATTTTCGCGTTGTGCGCCTCCTCTTGGCTGCTCCCCGGATTGCCGGCTCTGCATGCCGGGCGCATCTTGGTTGATTTCGGAGTGAACACGCTCGAGGTCAAGGGCCCCGACGCGGCCGGTCGTTTTTGGAATGCCGCCAGCCTCCCTCCATCGACACCCGCGGCGGTGGGTTCCTTTGCCCCGCTGGAGTTGAAAGACGACAAGGGTGCGGCCTCCGGAGCCGTGCTGAAGGTGGTCGATCCCTTCCTGGGGGCCTACGACAGCGGCGATAACAACCAGGATCTTTATCCCATCAACGTGGGCAAGGACCGGTGGTCGCTGGAAAAGGGCAAGAAAGACCAGGCCTCCCTCCTGGTCACCGGTTTGAATCCTTCCCAGACCTACGACTTCCATTTTTTTGCCGTTCGTGACGCGCCCATCACCTTTGTCACGCTTTTCAACGTCAACGGCAAAACAGTCACCCTGGCGGCTCAGAACAACCGTGCCAACCTGGGCTCGGTCACCGGGGTGGTGCCCAACTCCGACGGAACGGCCAAGATTGATGTCTCGATCGCCGAGGGACCCAACGCCCACCTCAGCGCCATGGAAATCACCTGGGGTGGCGAGGTGCCGACGCGGGCGGGCCAGTTCACCGCATTTTATCCCAAGCCCGTTGTCCGGGCACCCACTCCGGTGGCGTCCACCTCTTCTTCCCAGTCTTCTGCCCAAGCCTACAAACCGGCGCCCAAGCCCACGACCCCGGTGGCTCCGGCTCCGGTATTGAGCAAATCCCAGATGAAGGTCGAAAAGAGCAAGACTCCGCTCATTGCCGGTGTTCTCCTCCTTCTGATCGGCCTGGGACTCGGTGGCTTCAGCGGTTACAAGCTGGCCGGACGCTGAGGGAGCTGCCTCACGCATCCCCGTTTTGTTCGCGGATAAGTGGCTGTTTGAGCATTTTGCGTTTGATCAGCTGCTCGTACTCACACTCTTTCCCATTCTCGTGCTCTCTGCTCTTTGATACCAAATTGAATTGAGTGGGCGAAAAAGTGCCTTATGGGAGGGCGAAGCTCCTGCTGAGCCGGCCTTGGAATAAAGACATCAAACCGGCTCGGCAGGAGCCTCGCCCTCCCGCTTATTCTGTCGCTCAGTCATTTTCATTTGCTATGAATAGGAGAGAACGAGCGCGAAAGCGGGTATGAGAATCGAGTGGGAGCGATCCCGAATAGAAAGACCATGACTTGAGGGCACCGGGGAAGGGATTCCCCGGCTACAACAGGCCTGTATTTTTCCTCCACCTGCGGTGGAAGCTTCCATCACCCTAACCGGGGATGTCGCCGTGGATGCGAGTGCCGGGGACCATGGGCTCGGTGATGATGTCCTGGACGGTCTTGCCCGCCGGAATCATCGGCAGCACGTGGTCGGTGTAGGGCACCATGACGTCGAGGACATACGGTTCCTTGCTGTCGAGCATGCGCTTCAGTGCCCCGCGGAGGTCCTTGGGATCGATCACACGTTCGGCGGGAACGCCAAAGCCCTCGCTGATCTTGACGAAGTCGGGGTAGATCCGTTCTTTGTCGTGTTCCAGCCCGAGGAAGGTGTGGCCGCGATTGCTGTCGAAGAAGCGGTCTTCCCATTGCGCCACCATGCCGAGGTATTGGTTGTTGATGACGATGGCCTTGGCCGGGATGTTTTCCGCCACCGCGGTGGCCAATTCCTGGATGTTCATGACGAAGCTGCCGTCGCCGTCGATGTCGATGACTTCGCGGTCCGGACAGGCCACCTTGGCACCGAGGGCGGCCGGGTAGCCGTATCCCATCGAACCCAGGCCGGCCGACGTGAGGAAGCTGCGCGGATGGTTGAAGTCGTAGAATTGTCCGGCCCACATCTGGTGCTGGCCGACGCCGGTGGTGAGGATGGCCTCGCCCTTGGTCAGTTGGAACAGTTCCTCAATGACCTGTTGGGGCATGATGCGTCCTTCTTCCAGATGGTAGTGCAGGGGGAACTCGCGCTTCCACTGGTTGATTTGCTTCTGCCAGGCCGGGAAGCTTTTCCGCTTGCGGCCTTCGGCGGCGATCATCTTGTTCAGGCGGGTGAGGGCGTAGAGCACGTCGCTCTGGATCGGCAGGTGGACGGCTTTGTTTTTGTTGATCTCGGAGTTGTCGACCTCGACATGGACGATGGTCGCGTGCTTGGCGAACTCGCTCACCTTGCCGGTGACGCGGTCGTCGAAGCGGACGCCAAGGGCGAGGAGGAGGTCGCAGCGGTCGACGGCGTAGTTGGCGTAGACCGTGCCGTGCATGCCCAGCCACTTCATCGAGAGGGGGTGGGTTTCCGGGAAGGCCCCGATGCCCATGAGGGTGGTGGTGACCGGGATGTTGGTGGCTTCGGCGAACTTCCGCAATTCACGGGCCGCGCCGGAGGAGATGATGCCGCCGCCGACGTAGAGGACCGGGCGTTCGGCTTTTTCGATCAGGCCGAGGATTTCGTGCAGGGCCAGGTCGTCGGCCTTGGGCGGGGCGGTCATGCCCCGGAGGTTGACGGAGGACGGGAAAACCGGCTGGGTGCGGTCGCCCTGGACATCTTTCGGGACGTCGATGAGGACGGGGCCGGGCCGGCCACTGTTGGCGATCTGGAAGGACTCCTTCACGATGCGCGGGATGTCGTTCACATCCATGACGAGGTAGTTGTGCTTGACGATGGGGAGGGTGAGGCCGAAGACATCGGTTTCCTGGAAGGCGCTCTTGCCGATGGCGGCACGGGCGACCTGGCCGGTGATGGCGAGGAGCGGGACCGAGTCCATCCAGGCATCGGCGATGCCGGTGACGAGGTTGGTGGCTCCGGGGCCGGAGGTGGCCATGCAGACGCCGACTTTTCCGGTGGCGCGGGCGTAGCCTTCGGCCATGAACACCCCGCCCTGTTCGTGACGGGGGAGGATGGTGCGGATTTTTTTCGAGCGGGTCAGGGCTTGGTGAAATTGCATGCTGGCCCCACCGGGGTAGGCAAAAATGGTGTCGACCCCTTCACGTTCCAGCGCGGCAACCATGATATCGGCGCCGGAAGTGGTGGCGCCGACTTTGACCTGCGTGCGTGGGGCTTTGGCGGAGGCTTTGGAAGTCGCTTCAGTGGCTTTTTTGGGGGTTTTGGACTTTTTCATGGGGGAGGTGCTTGGGCTGGATCGGGAGATCCGTGAAGACGAAATCGTAGGGGATTTTTTGGTAGAGACAATAAAGAAGAATAAATTCGTTGACACAAAGGGGGGCTATCCATATTTTTCTCGTCCCTTTTATGAAAACTTTCTCTGCCCGCGCCCAGGATATCGAGCGCAAATGGTATGTCATCGACGCCGAGAACCAAATCGTCGGGCGTGTGGCCGAAAAAGCCGCTGTTCTCCTCCGTGGCAAGGACAAGGCCGTCTTCACCCCCCACGTCGATACGGGCGACAATGTTATCGTGATCAATGCCGGCAAGGCCGTCTTCACCGGCAAAAAAGAAGTCCAGAAGACTTACATGCGCTACTCCGGCTTCATTGGCGGGGAAAAAATCGAGAGCGCCAAACTGGTCCGGGCTCGCCGTCCGGAACTTTTGGTGGAACGCGCCATCAAGGGCATGGTTCCCCACAACCGCCTGGGCCGCTCCATCCTCGGCAAACTCCACGTCTACGCCGGTCCCGAACACCCCCATGTGGCCCAGAATCCCCAGGCCATCAAAGTCAAATAATCCCCCTTATGGTCACCGCCAACGTCTTCAGCGCCCTCGGCCGCCGCAAAACCTCCGTCGCCCGCGTCAACATCCGCCCCGGTTCCGGCAAGGTTTCGGTCAACGGCAAGGATCTCCAGGATTACTTTGTCACCGCCGCCCAGCGCACCATGGCCCTGCTTCCCCTCCAGGCCACGGAAAACCTGAAAAAATTTGATGTCCATATCCGCGCCCAGGGTGGCGGTTTGTGTGGACAAGCCGGTGCCGTCAGCATGGCCCTGGCCCGCGCGCTTTGCCAGGTCGACGTGGGAAACCGCCCCGGTCTCAAGACCAAGGGATTGTTGACCCGCGATTCCCGCATGAAAGAACGCAAGAAGTCCGGCCAGCCCGGCGCCCGCAAGCGCTTCCAGTTCTCCAAGCGTTGATCCTCCTTCGGCTCAGGAATCCCGGATCTGCGGATCTGATTTCATCGATCAATGGATGCGGAACTTGATTTCCGCCTGACAGCCCCCATGCTCACCCGCCACTCATGATTGACCGGTGTGATGTGGCCGTGATCGGGGCTTCGGGTTATACCGGGGAAGAACTTCTCCGTATTCTCCTCCGCCACCCCCGTGTTCGCCTGACTGCCGTCACCTCCCGACAGGCCGAGGGCAAGCCCCTCAGCGAGGTCGCCGGCCCCGCCGCGCTTTCCTCTCCCTTGGTCTTCGAGGACCTCAAACCGTCAGAAATGGCCGCACGGGCGGAGGTGTTTTTTCTCGCCCTCCCCCACGGGGTGGCGGCGGAATTCGCCGTTCCCTTGTTGCAGGCCGGCAGGACTGTCTTCGACCTGAGCGCGGATTTCCGGCTCAAAAACCCCGCGTCGTACCGTGAATTTTACCACACCGATCATCCGGCCCCGGACTTGTTAGGTCAGGCCGTTTACGGCCTGCCGGAAACCCATGCCAGGGAACTGGCCGGCGCGACCCTCGTGGCCTGCCCGGGCTGTTACCCGACCAACGCCGTCCTCGGCCTGGCCCCGGCCCTCGCCTTGGGCTGGATCGATCCGCAGCGGATCGTCATCAATTCTCTTTCCGGTATTTCCGGTGCGGGCAAAAAGGCTGATACGTTCTACAGTTTTGCCGAACGGAGCGAAAACCTGGCCGCCTATTCGGTCCCGGTGCACCGGCACCTGCCGGAGATCGAGCAGGAATTGGCCCATGTCGCCGGCCAACCCTGCCGCGTTTCTTTTGTGCCCCACCTGGTCCCGGTGATCCGGGGCATGCTGGGCACCTTGTCCGCTCCCTTGCTCCGACCCGTGACCCAGGAACAGGCCCAGGCCGCCTTCGAGGCCCACTACGCCGGTTCCGCCTTCGTCAAGGTTATGGCCCCGGGCAAACTTCCCGAGACCAAACAGGTCACCGGCACCAACCTTTGCCTTCTTTCCGTCCGGGTCGATGCCCACGCGGAACGCTTGATTGTTGTCAGCGCCACCGACAATCTGGGCAAAGGCGCAGCGGGTCAGGCTGTGCAGGCTTTCAACCTGCGCATGGGCTGGCCGGAAACCACGGGATTGCTCTGAACATGGAAGTCGATTGGATCAAAGGCGGCGGAGTCACCTCCGCCAAGGGCTTCACCGCCTCGGGCGTCGTCGCCGGTATCAAACCCGGCGGGAAAAAAGACATGGCCCTCGTCGCCTCGGACCGCGATTGCGTCACCGCCGGGGTCTTCACCACCAACAAAGTCAAGGCCGCCCCGGTCAAGCTCAGCATGCAGCATCTGCGCGGAGGCAAGGCCCGCGCCGTCATCCTCAACAGCGGCAACGCCAATGCCTGCACCGGCGTCCGCGGCATCCAGGACGCCGCCCGCATGGCCTTGGAAACCGGCCGCCGCCTCGGCTGCCCGAAAAACCGCGTGCTCGTCTGTTCCACCGGACGCATCGGCGTTCCCCTCCCGTTGCCCAAGATCGTCCGCGCCATCACCAAGCTCGTCGACAAGCTCTCCCCCGCTCATGGACGCACCGCCGCCAAGGCCATCATGACCTCGGATACCTATCCCAAGTCCTGCGCCATCGAGGTCGAAATCGACGGCAAGCGGGTCCTCATCGGCGGTATGGCCAAGGGCGCGGGCATGATCCACCCCAACATGGCCACCATGCTCTCGGTCATCACCACCGACGCCGCCATCGACCGTCGCACCCTCCAGGATTGCCTCGTGGATGCGGTGGCCCAGTCCTTCAACCGCATTTCCGTCGACGGTGACACCAGCACCAACGACACCGTTTTGGTTCTGGCTTCGGGCGAGGCCCGCAACCGCGTCCTCCAGAAAGGCCACCCCCAGCTCGAAATCTTCCAGAAGGCCCTCAATGCCGTCACCCGCAAGCTGGCCCGTCTCATCATCGAGGACGGTGAGGGCATCACCCGCGTGGTCGAACTCGTCGTCCAGGGGGCCTCTTCCTCGCACCACGCGCGCATGATCGCGGAGGCCATCGCCCGTTCCCCGCTGGTCAAAAGTTCCTGGGCCGGCGGCGACCCCAATTGGGGCCGCTTGATGGATGTCATCGGCTACTCCGGGGCCCGCATGCGCGAGGAAATGATCGACATCTACTACGATGGCCTGATCGCGGTCAAAGGGGGCACGGCCAGCAGAACCCCCATGGCCCGCCTGCGCAAAATCGCCCGCAACCGCCATTACCGCATCACCATCGACCTCCACCTCGGCCGCGGCACCTACGACCTGTTGGTCAACGACCTGACCGAAATGTACGTCACCCTGAACAAGGGCGAATAGCCATGGATTCCGCCCAATTGGCCGCCCAGGCGGCCGTGCTCATCGAGGCCCTGCCTTACATCCAGCGCTTCCGCGGCCAGACCTTCGTCATCAAATACGGCGGCGCCGCCATGGAGGACCCGGAACTGGTCCCTCGCGTCCTGCGCGACATCGTTTTTCTCGAAGCCGTCGGGATCAATCCCGTCATCGTCCATGGCGGGGGCAAGGCCATCAACCGCCGCTTGGAAGAAAATGGCGTCCAGGCCCGCTTCGTCGCCGGCCTGCGCGTCACCGATGCCGAGACCGTCCAGGTCGTCGATGAAGTCCTCAGCTCGGTCATCAACCCGGACATTGTCGAAGGCCTCCAGCGTTCCGGTGGGCGGGCCTGTTCCTTCAATGGACGGTCCGTTTTCCGGGCCCGCAAGGCCGCGCCCGTGCTTCATGGGGGTGCGGAACTGGACCTCGGTTTCGTCGGCGATGTGCTCGGCTGCCAGGTGCTCCGGATCATCCAGGCGGTGCATGATGAAGTGGTGCCCGTCATTTCGCCCCTCGGGGAGGACGAGAACCACCAGCCCTACAATATCAACGCCGATGTGGCCGCGGCCGAGATGGCCATCGCCCTTGAGGCCAGCAAGATCATCTACCTTTCCGATGTGAACGGCATCCTCCGCGACCCGCGGGACCCGGAGTCGCGCCTGCCCACCCTGACACCGGAGGGTGTGGCCGCGCTCAAGGCCGACGGAACGGTCAGCGGCGGCATGCTGCCCAAGGTCGATTCCTGCCTCAAGGCCCTCGAACACGGCATCGACAAGGTCCACCTCATCGATGGCCGCATCCCCCACGCCCTCCTGCTAGAACTCTTCACCGACAAGGGCATCGGCACGGAAATCGTCCGCGGGTAGAAAATCCGCCCCGCCGGGCTTCTGGGTCCGCCCGCTCAATTGTCACACGGTCTGGCTTGTCAGCGGGACCGCAACCCCTAGGTTGGAACCTTCCCCCCAACAACGGGAGTCCGCAGATGTCGATCATTCGCATGAATGTCCCTGATTTCGGAGCGATGGGCGCGGTGGTGGCCGAGGCGGCCCGCCCGCTCTACGAGCGCTACGTCGTGCCCTCCTACGCCCGCAGCCTTTCCGTCACCCGGGGCGCCGGATCCTGGATCTGGGATGAGGACGGGAAAAAGTACCTCGATCTCGGCGGCGGCGTTGCCGTCAATTGCCTGGGCCATGCCCATCCCCGGATCGTCGAAACCCTCCAACAACAGGCCTCGACGCTCATCCATGCCTCCAACCTCTACCACCACCGTCCGCAGGGCCAACTGGCGGCCAGGCTTGTCGCCCTGACCGGCGAGGGCAAGGTCTTCTTCTGCAACAGCGGGGCCGAGGCCAACGAGGCCCTGATCAAGCTTTCCCGGCGTTTCGGCCACCCGGAGGGCAGGTTCGAAATCATCACCGCGCTCAATTCCTTCCATGGCCGGACCATGGCCGGCATCTCCGCCACCGGCCAGGCCAAGGTCAAGGAGACCTTCGAGCCCCTCCTTCCGGGATTCACCCATGTGCCTTACAATGATCTGGCGGCCATTGAATCCGCCCTGACCCCGCGCACGGTGGCCGTGCTCATCGAGGGCATCCAGGGCGAGGGCGGAGTCCAGCCGGCCCGGGCGGATTACCTCCTCGGCCTCCGTGAGCTCACCCGCAAACACGGGTTGCTCCTGCTATGGGATGGCGTCCAGTGCGGTTGCTTCCGCACCGGCCACTTCCACAGCTACCAGACCATTCTGCAAGGCTTGCCCGGGGGTGCCGATTTCCTGCCCGATGGCATCGCCATGGCCAAATCACTCGGCGGGGGATTCCCCATCGGTGCCGCCTGGATCCGCGCCCCCTACGCTGATCTCTTCCAACCGGGCTCGCACGGCAGCACCTTCGGGGGAACCCCGCTGGCCTGCGCCGTCGCCCTGGCCGTGCTGGACGAAATCGAGGAAAAAGGACTGGCCTCCCATGTGGTTGCGATGGGGAAACGCCTCACCACGGGCTTGGAGAAATGGAAGGCGACCAAGCCCATCGTGGAAATCCGCGGGGTCGGGGGCTTGATTGGCATGGCCCTCAGCGAGGACGCCCCGGCGGCGTGTGCGCGGCTGCGCAGCGCGGGTCTCCTGACCGTGCCCGCCACCGGCAATGTCCTCCGTTTTCTCCCGCCCTTCAATGTGACCCCGGATGAAATCGACCAGGCCCTGGCCATGGTGGAAAAAGCCCTGTGAAACACCTCCTGCGCATCCCGGATTTCACCGAAGCCGAGGCCCGCGAGGTCTTCCGCCGCACCACCCTTTTCAAATCCTCCCGGGCCACCGCCCCGCGCCCGCTTGCGGGACAGACCTGGGCCATGATCTTCAGCAAAAGTTCCACCCGCACCCGGGTTTCATTCGAGGTCGGCCTGCACGAACTTGGGGCCCGGGCCCTCTTTCTCAACGCTGGCGATATCCAACTCGGTCGCGGCGAGCCGATCAAGGACACCGCACGTGTGCTCGGTCGCATGGTCCACGGCGCGGTCATCCGCACCTTCGCCCAGCAGGACGTCGACGATTTTGCCGCCTTCTCCGCCGTGCCCACCATCAATGCCCTGACCGACGAGGAACACCCCTGCCAGATCCTGACCGACATCTTCACCTTTGAGGAGAAACGCGGCCCGATCCGGGGGAAAAAAGTGGCCTTCATCGGTGATGCCGATTGCAACGTCTGCCGTTCCTGGGTGGAAGCAGCCCCCATCTTTGGCTTCGAACTCCACTGCGCGGCCCCGGAAGGCTACCAAACCCGATTCAAGAACGACCACGTGGCATTGGCGCAGGATCCGGTCCAAGCCGTCCAGGGGGCCGATCTGGTCTACACCGATGTCTGGGTCTCCATGGGCAAGGAAGAAGAGGCTGCGACCCGTCTCCGGGCCTTCCAAGGTTACCAGATCAATCAGGGTTTGATGCAGGCGGCCCACCCGCAGGCCCTGGTCCTCCACTGCCTTCCGGCTTACCGCGGCAAGGAAATCACGGATGAACTCTTTGAATCCCGCGCCGGTGATATCTTTGACCAGGCGGAAAACCGCCTCCATGTCCAGAAGGGCATCGTCGATTTCCTCCAAGCCAACCGCTGAAACGATGCCCCGGCTCCTGCCGGCCGGCCCGTTCCATAATCCTTTACGCCCCGGGGGGAGGCGGTAGACTGGTCCCATGCCGGAAATTCAGACCAAAGCCCGTCGTGTCAACCTCCGAACCCCGGAGGTCATGAGCCTCGTCCAAGCCCAAGTGGAAAGCCATTACCGCAGCCGGGTGGTCGATTACATCCGCCACTCCGGGCACTGCCTGACCGCCGCCGACATGACGGTCAAATTGGCCAAGGCCTTCGGCTTTTGTTATGGCGTCGAACGCGCCATCGATCTGGCCTACGCCGCCTCCAAGCACTTCACCGACCGCAGCATCTACCTGTTGGGCGAAATCATCCACAACCCGGACGTCAACGACCAGTTGGCCGACATGGGCATCAAGTCCCTCCTCAAAGGCCCCCAAGGCTACGACCTTTCCCAACTTTCCGAGGACGATGTCGTCATCGTCCCCGCCTTCGGCGCCCCGGTCGACACCATGGAAAAACTCAAGGAGATCAATTGCTTCCTCGTCGACACCACCTGCGGCGACGTCATGAGCGTCTGGCGCCGGGTGCGGCAATACCACAAGGAGCGCGTCACTTCGATCATCCATGGCAAGGCCTGGCACGAGGAAACCATGGCCACCAGTTCCCGCGCCCTCGGCGATGACAGCAGCGGCCAATACCTCGTCGTCTACAACCTTGGGGAGACCGATTACGTCTGCGAATACATCCGCAAGGGGGGCAACAAAGAAGAATTCCTCAAGAAATTCGAGGGTGCGTACTCCCCGGGCTTCGACCCCGACCAGCACCTGCGCTTCGTCGGTGTGGCCAACCAGACCACCATGATGCGGAACGAAACCGAAGAAGTGCAGCGCCGGATCAAGCAGGCCATCGTCGACCGGTACGGCGAGGGGGCCCTGCAGGAACATTTCCGCTTCTTCGACACCATCTGCGGTGCCACCCAGGAACGCCAGGACGCGCTCAAGCTCATGCTCGACGAACCCATGGACCTGCTGATTGTCGTCGGCGGCTACAACAGTTCCAACACCTCCCACTTGGCGGAAATGGGCGAGGCCAAGCTGCCGACCTACTTCATCAAGAACGCCAGCCAGATGGAATCGCCGGCCCTCATCCGGCATTTCGACCAGCACCAACACCGGGAAGTGGAAACCCGCGACTGGCTGCCCTCGGGCAAAATCTGTGTCGGCATCACCGCCGGGGCCTCCTGCCCGAACAACGTCATCGAGGAATCGATCGCCAAGCTCTACAACTTCCGCGGCATTGAAGTGCTGAACCTCATCCCTGAGTCAGCCCGCGTTTGACCGAGCGCAGAAACCCGCCCGGGCGAGCCGCCGGGCCGGGCGGAGGGTTGGCTTCCCTAGGCAGTCGCTCCACGCTTCCTGTAGATGGGGAACCCTTTCCCCGTTGCCCCTTTTCAGAACGAAACTTCAGCTGCTCGTTCTCATACTCTTTCTCATTCTCATGCTCTATGAATGGGAGAGAACGAGCACGAGAGCGAGTCATGCCAAATCATATGGACTGGGCGACAGTCCCCTGCCGCCGCTCGTTGAAACTGGCGACAAGGGACTGCCGCCCTACAAAATGGTATGAGAGAAACAAGAGCAGAACGCGTCCATTGAGTGGAAATCGCTTCAATCAGTGGTGTTTGGTTTAAAACCAAATTAAAATGACTGAGCGACAGAATATGCGGGAGGGCGAGGCTCCTGCCGAGCCGGTTTGATGTCTCTATTTCAAGGGCGGCTCAGCCCCGAATGCTTACGGGGGAGCCAGGAGCTTCGCCCTCCCATAAGGCACTTTTACGCCTACTCAATTCCATTTGGTATTAGTTTGCCTTGCTTTCGAAGATCCGGGTCCGTTCGTTGCCTCGGGCCATGATCGCGCTTTGCCGCGAAGCGGCTCCTTTTCAGAGTCCGGAGGATCATTCCGCACCGTCTTAGGAAGACATCGTAGGAGGCTCCCTCCCATTCAAGTCTTGGCTTGCGTGCCATGCGGAGAACCTAACCGCGAGGGGAAGTTGGCGTCAAGGTGATTCAATTTTCAAGGGCTGACCCCATGAATCACTTTCTTCTTAAGGATAGCACAATGCAAGAACCGACAATCATTGCGATTCCGCTTACTATTAAACCAAGGTCATTAACAAAATTATTTACGGAAAATTTTTGCGAGCCAAACCATACATTACACATACTAATACTTCCTACAGCAAAAGAGGTCAGCCCAGCGCAAATAGCTAAAACTTTATTCGATTTCTTAAATAGTAATTTAGTTAAAATAACCAAAAGCATTAAAGCTAATGCTAAACATAACAGCATACTATACTCATTTAATTTCACAGCAAAGCTCCCTTTTTAACTTCACGAACTCTGTCCATCTTGAGAATTCACGGTCTATGTCTTCTTGAAGCATGAATGGGGTCAACTCTCCATTTTCCATGCTAGGTACTTCGATTGTCTCTCAACCGATGCCCAGCGATTGGAGGAGGGCTTTGGCCCGTTTGAGGGCGGCCTCGCGGTCGCGGAAACGGCCTTCCAATTGTTCGTCCATCAATTGGTGGAGGATTTTGCCCATCTCCCGTCCCGGTTCCATGCCGAGCGCTTGCAGATCCTTGCCGTTGACCAGGGGGTCGGGTTTGAGGGGCTCGTGGGCGAATTCCTCCAGCTTCTGTTTCACCAGGTCGTAGATCTCCAGATCGTTGTGGCTGCCGGAACAATCAATGCGGTGGAGTTCGATTTCCACCGGCATGGTCGGTCGGGCCAGGAATCGTTTGAGCGTGCTGACGCGCATGTGGGGCACATCCTTGAAGGCCATGTGGTTAGCGATGCAGGCGCAGATGGCCTCGATCTGTTCGTTGGAAAAACGCAGGCGACGGAGGATGTCCTCGGCCTTGCGGGCCCCGCGGCTTTCGTGTTCGTTGAAGCGGATGCGGCCGGTGTGGTCGACGAAGTAGGTTTCGGGCTTGGAGATGTCGTGCAGGAGGACGCTGAAGGCGAGGACGACGTCGGCGTCTTTGAGCATGCCGACCATCAAGCGGACATGGGTGTAGACATCGCCCTCGGGGTGGAATTGCGGCGGTTGTTCCACGCCCATCATTTCCCGGATTTCCGGAATCCAGAAGTCGAGGAGACGGCTTTCCATCAGGAGATCGAGCGCGCGTTGCGGGTGCGGGCCGGTGAAGCAGCGGATCAGTTCGTCGCGGACGCGTTCGGGGGCCAGATCCCGGCCGAGGTTGGAAAGGTGCAGGACGGCTTGCCAAGTGGCGGGGTCGATCTGGAAATCGAGGTTGGCGGCGAAGCGCACCGCGCGGAAGAGGCGGAGGTGGTCTTCCTGGAAGCGGTCTTCGGCACGGCCAATGGCGCGGAGAAGGCCCGCCCGCAGGTCGTCCTGCCCGCCCACGAAGTCGATGACCTGGCCGGTGACGGGGTCGAGGAAGAGTCCGTTGACGGTGAAGTCGCGCCGCCGTGCGTCCTCTTCCGGTGTGGCGAAGGTCACAGACTCCGGGCGGCGGCCGTCGCGGTAGGTGCCGTCGTGGCGGAAGGTGGCGACTTCGAAGGCGTGGTCTCCCTTCATGACCCGGAGGACGCCGAAGGATTTGCCCTGGAGATCGGTGACGCGGTCGAAGAGTTGTTGCACCTGTTCCGGGGTGGCGGAGGTGGCGATGTCGTAATCCTTGGGGGTGCGGCCAAGGAGTTCGTCGCGCACACAACCTCCGGCGAAGTAGGCCGTGTGACCGGCCTGTTGTAGTTTTTGTACGATCTGGACGGCGGTGGACCGGAGCGGAGGGTTGGGCTGATGGGGGTCGACCGCATTCATGTGAGATCGGGGTCCTTCTTGGCTTGGTGGCTCCAGCCAAGGTATATGGCGCCCCCGGCCAGGCTCCAAACCAGACCGACTCCGAGGAAGAGGGTGGAACAGGCGAGGGCGGTCTCGTCACCCACCGGGGTTCCCTGGCGGGTCACTTCGAAGACCTTGAAAAGCAGGGCGAACGCACCCTCGCGGATGCCGTGCCCGCTCAGGCTGACCGGCACGCTCATGGCGCAAAGCACGATGGCAAAGAGGATGGTCATGGGACCGATGGCGATGTCGAGGTGGAGGCTGCGGGCCAGGCAATAGCCGATGAGGAGGATGGGGACGACGGCCAGGGCGGCGGCGGTGGCTTTGCCGGAGCGGCCGTGGGAGACCACGGCTTCGTAGAGGCGGGCCACCACTTCGCGCTTGGGCACCCGGGGCCAGAGGCGGGAGATGAAAGGGGGGATGACCGAAAGCGGCACCAGGATGAGGGTGAGCAAACCGGAAACGGCCAACGCCAGAATAACCGCCAAAAGCCAGACCGTTACCTGGACATCGTGGTTGGAGGCGATCTGTTTGTAACCCAGGGGCAGGAGGAGCATGGTGACGCAGAGGATGGCGATGAGGCCGAGGATGCGGTCCATGACCACCGAGAGCACGGCCTGGGGCTTGCGGTCGGGGGCGTGCTTGAGCGCGTAGAAAATGCGGATGACATCGCCACCGGTGGAGCCGGGCAGGAAGTTGTTGAAGAAAGTGCCGACCATGCCGAGGCGCCAGCTTTCAAAGAACGACATGCGGATCTTCTGGATGCGCAGGAGGAGGTTCCAGCGCACCGAGGTGCCGAAGATGCCCAAGCCGACGCAAACAAAGGCGGCGCCGACCCACAGTTTGTCGGCATCCTGCAGTTCGCGCAGGAAGGCCGGGCCATTGGTACGGTTTTTCCACACGACAAAGCCCAGGATGCCGGCGGTCAGCAGGATCTTGCCCCAGAGGGCCCAGTTCACTCCGGTCCGTTTTTTATCCACCATTGCTGACATAAGCGCACCTCTTCAACCTTAACCCGGGGGGAGAGTTCAAGCACAAAGACCGGGTCGGTCTCCAAGATGGGCCAGAACGAAGCGAAAGGAATGGTGCCCGAGCCCAAGGCCTGGTGGTCCTGGACGGGCGGGATAAAATCGTGGATGTGGCAGCCGATCAGGCGGGGTGCCATGCGGCGGAAATGTCCCAGGTGGTCGATCCACCCCAGCGCATCTTTGCGGGCGGCGTGGCCGAAGTCATGCCAATAACCAAAGTCCGTGCCCAATTCGGCGAAGATTCCTTCCCAGGCGTGGTCCATGGGAAATTCCTCGACCGACTCCCGGCATTCCAGGCCGAGGCGGATATTTTTTTCGCGGGCCCGCACGGCGATTTCTTGCAGGGCGTCGCGGACCCAGGGCCAGCGATCCGCGGCCGCGCGTTCGTGCGCGGTCAGGGCGGCGATTTTGTCGGCGACGAATTTACGGGAGCCCCATCGGCCACGGGCCAGGGCGGATTCGAGTTGGGGGGTGACTTCCCGCTGGCCGGTCGAGCCGAGGTGGAGGACGACCCGGGAAGCCCCCACCGAGGCGGCGGCGTTGATCGTTTCCAAAGTGTGCCGGAGTGCGAGTCGTCGCCGGCTGGGGCGGGGGTCGGTGAATTCGTAGCAGTTTGGATTGGCGCGGGTGAAGCCGATGGGGAGGGGGCAGAAGTTGTGCAGGGAAGAGATTTTCACGACCCCGGCATCGACGGCTTCGCGCACCCCGGGCCAGAGGCTGAAGCGGACGCCATGGCCCAGTTCCACGGTGTCAAAGCCCAGGCCGGCCAATTCTTCCAGCATGGCCCTTCCGTCCTGGTGCCTTCCGGAATTCCAGCAGGTGGAGATGGCGAGCGGGGAGGGCATGATTCAAGCGTGTTTCAACAGGTGGAGCGGGAACGGCGTGATGGATTTCAGGACCGAGAAATGCGCATCCGAGGTCACGATACCCACACCATGGTGGCGTGCCAAGGCCACGACCAAAAGATCAATCGGGGGGACGATCAGGCCTTTTTTGCGACAGGATTGGGCCAGATCCGTGGCCTCTTTCCACAGTGTGGGAGGCGTGGGCAGGCAAACCACGGTGGAGAGCAGTTTTTCCAGGATACCTGACTGTGTCTGGCTGGCCAGATAGCGCAGCTCAAACAGCACCGGTTCACAGGTCAGGGCTTCCGCTTGGGAGGCCCATTTCAGGGCTTCCTGCCTTCGGGATGGCGGGGTCTTCGGACGTTGGAGGTCCACCCAGACACAGGAATCGAGGATGCAGGGGGTCATGTCCGCGCCTCGGTCCACTGGGCTTTTTCATAGGCCTCCCAATTCGGGAAATCCACGTGCGCGCGTCCTTCGGCGAATTCCTGCAGCAGTTCGCGGCGGCGTTCCAACTGCAGTTTGTCGCAGAGATACTTGGTGATCGCCGGACCTTTCTTTTTTTCTTTGGAAAATCGCATGATATCCCGCAAATCTTTTTCTGAAATATCGACAGTCACTTTCATACTTTGACGGTAGCAAAATCATGGAATGGGTCAACGACGGACCCCCCCCGCAAAACAAAAACCCGGTCCTGCTTGCGCGGGACCGGGTTTGGGAAAATCGTCCGGGACGATCAGAGGCTGAAGTTGCCCCAGAAATTGAGCTTGGGCTCCTTTTTCTTGCGGCGACGGCGCTCGCTCGGCTTTTCGAAATTCCGGCGGGCACGGGCTTCCCGGATCGTGCCTTCACGGTCCAGCTTCTTCTTCAGTCGGCGGAGTGCCTTGTCGACGGACTCGCCTTTTTTCAGTTTGACTTCGGACATGGATGAATCACCTCGCTCTCGCCCTTGGCATCCAAGGGAGGTTCAGAATATAAAAAGGCGCGCGCACTGTCAATCACGTGCGTTAATCCTTCCAGGGCAGGGTGTTGCGCAGTCGGATGGGCTCAGGGGCCGGGAAAATCACCCGTCCCGGCCCGAATGATGGTGCTTGGTGGCTGGTTAGTTTCAGCCGGTAGGCCATCCCGGCGGAGGGGGGCGGTCCAGCCGGCTCGATTCCCTCTCGACCTTGCCCGGGGGTGTTCCATATTGGCGGGGATGCCGTCACCATTTGTCCACCTCCACGTCCATACCGAGTATTCCCTGCTCGACGGGGCCTGCCGGGTGAAGGATCTGGTGGCGCGGGCAAAAGAGTTTGGCATGCCCGCACTGGCCTTGACCGACCACGGGAACCTTTTCGGGGCGATCGAATTCTACCAAAGCTGCTCCAAGGCGGGGATCAAGCCGATCATCGGCTGCGAGGTCTACATGGCCCCCGGCGATCGGATGGACAAGACGCCGGCCGCCAACGGACGCGACCCGAACTTCCACTTCCTCCTGCTGGCCCGCAACCTGACCGGCTACCGCAACCTGCTCAAATTGGTCTCTGCCGCGCACTTGGAGAGCCATTACTTCAAACCCCGCATCGACAAGGCCCTCCTGCAGCGCCACCGCGAGGGGCTGATCGGCACCAGCGCCTGTCTGAAAAGCGACATCGCCCAGGCCGTCCTCCAGGGGCGGATGAAGGACGCCCAGGGCCTCGTCGATGACTACCGCCAAATCTTCGAGCCCGGTAGTTTTTACCTCGAGGTCCACAACCACGGCCTCGACCTGGAACAACAGGTGCGCGAGGCCTATCGATCCCTCTCCAAGACCAGCGGGGTGCCCCTGGTGGCGGCCAACGACGTCCACTACGTCAAGCGCGAGGACGCGCGAGCGCACGAGATCCTGCTCTGCATCCAGACCGGGGCCAAGCTGACCGATGAAAAGCGCCTGCGCTACCCGTCGGACGAATTCTATCTCAAGGATGGCGACGCCATGCGGGCGTTGTTCGCCGATTGTCCGGAGGCCTGCGAAAACACCCTGGCCATCGCGGACCAATGCGATTTGAAGCTGGAGTTCGGGAAGAACAACTACCCGGCCTATCCGCCCCCGGAGGGACGCACGCGCGAGACCTACCTGCGGGAACTTTGCCAGTCGGGCATGGCCCGTCGATATGGAGAGCGGGCCGCCGATCCGGAATTGCTCCAGAGGTTGGATTTCGAACTCGGGGTCATCGAGCGCATGGGCTTCGTCAGCTACTTCCTCATCACCTGGGATTTCATCCACTACGCCAAACAGAACGGCATACCGGTCGGGCCGGGTCGCGGCAGCGCCGCCGGGAGCCTCGTGGCCTACGTGCTCGGTATCACCGAACTCTGCCCCATGCGCTACAACCTGCTCTTCGAGCGGTTCCTCAACCCGGAGCGCATTTCCCCGCCCGATGTGGACGTGGATTTCTGCCAGACCCGGCGCGAGGAGGTCATCCAATACGTGCGCAAGAAATACGGGGACCGCTCGGTGGCCCAGATCGTCACTTTCGGCACCCTCGGGGCCAAGATGGCCATCCGCGATGTGGCCCGGGTGATGGGACTGTCCTTTGGCGACGCCTCGCGCATCGCCGACCAGATCCCCAAAGATCCCAAGATCACGATCCAGAAGGCCCTCGATGCCTCCCAGGACTTCAAGCGGATGTTCGACGAAGAAGAACAGGCGCGCGAGGTCATCGACACGGCCTTGAAACTGGAGGGCATGGTCCGCCAGACCGGCATGCACGCCGCCGGGGTGGTCATCGCCGATGGCGACCTGACCGACTCATTGCCTCTGACGATGGACGACAGCGGCAGCGTGTTGACCCAGTTCGAGATGGAGCCGTTGAGCGAGCTGGGGATGTTGAAGATGGATTTCCTCGGACTCAAGACCCTGACCGTCATCCAGGATTGTTTCGACTTCATCGAACAGTCGACCGGCAAACGGATGCGCACCGAAGACATCCCCCTGGATGATCCGAAAACCTTCGATCTCCTCAACAAGGCCCAGAACATCGGCGTCTTCCAGGTGGAATCCCCCGGGATGCGGCGCACCTGTCTGGGGTTCAATATCCAGAACGTGGACGACATCATCGCCCTGATCGCGCTCTACCGTCCCGGTCCGATGGACCTCATCCCGGATTACATCAAACGGAAGAAGGGCGAATGCCGCTTCGACTACCTGCACCCGCTCCTGGAGAAGGTTTCCGGCGACACCTATGGCATCATGATCTACCAGGAACAGGTGATGGCCGCGGCCCAGGTGCTGGCAGGCTACAGTCTGGGCGACGCCGACCTGCTCCGCCGGGCCATGGGCAAGAAAAAGCCCGAGGAGATGGAAAAGCAGAAGGCCCGATTCATCCAGGGCTGTGCGGAAATGAACCAGATCCCGCGCAAGCTGGCCGAGGAAATCTTCGCCTTGCTGGAAAAATTCGCCGGCTACGGATTCAACAAGTCGCACAGTGCGGCGTACGGTCTGATTTCCTACCACACCGCCTACCTCAAGGCCAATCACCCGGTCGAGTTCATGGCCGCCCTGCTTTGCAACGAGCTGGACAACACCGACAAAATCGCGCTGTTTGTCGACGAAGCGGTGACCATGGGCCTGGAGATCCTGCCGCCCTCGGTCAACGAGAGCGGGCTGAAATTCACCGTGGCCCCGGGCCGCATCCGGTACGGCTTGGCGGCGATCAAGAACGTGGGCGAGGGGGCGGCCCATGCGGTCATTGCGGGCCGCGCCACCGGACCCTACCTATCGATGGACGATTTCTGCCGCCGGGTCGAATTCCGTGCCATCAACAAGAAGACGGTCGAAAGCCTGGTCAAGGCCGGGGCCTTCGACGGGCTGGGACCCAACCGCGCCACCTTGATGTCGCAGATTGATGCCGCCCTGGCCGCCGCCTCATCGCTCGCTCGCGACAAGGAAAGCGGCCAGGGCAGCCTCCTTGACATGCTTGGCGGCGAGTCCCTCCCCGCCCCGGCGGCCAAAGGCCGGGCCCGGACGGAGGCCCTGACTGACTGGCCGATGAAAGAACGGCTGCAATACGAGAAGGAATTGCTCGGTTTCTACGTCACCGGCCATCCGGTTGACGAGTACGAGGAAGACCTGCGTTCGTTCCGGGGGCATCCGGTGGCCGAATTGGGCGAGGAACCCCATGACGGCGTCGTGCGCCTGGCCGGCCTGGTGGTGGGCCGCGAAGTGCGCCTGAGCAAGAAAGACGGACGGCCCTGGGCGATTGTGCAACTCGAGGACCGCACGGGAAAGGTCGAGATGATGCTCTGGTCGGAAACCTACCAAAAATTCGGCCCCCAATTGGAGGAAGAAACCCCGGTTGTGGTGGTGGGGCAGATGGACCGGCGGGAAGAGGACAAAGCCAAGGTCATCCCGGCGGCGATCTACACCCTGGAAGAAGTGGCCTCGAGTCATGTGCGCGACGTTTATCTGGTCCTAGACCGGGAGCAGTGCCGTCCCGAGGTGTTCTCCCGGGTGCTGGAACTCCTGGCCGCCCATCCCGGGGATGTGCCCTTTTGCCTCATCCTTCCCGGTCCGCAGGGCGGGCAGGCCGTGCTCGAATCCGCTTCGTCCCTCTGGATCAAACCCTCCCTGGGCCTTCTACGCGCCTTGCGCGGCATCGCCGGAAAGGGTAGGGTACGGCTGCGCACCAAGGAATTCGCTCCGCCCCCGCGACGGCGCTATCCGGCCCGCACTAGCAAGCCACTCACCGCCACGGTCGAAAGATAATCCCCATGCAAATCGACATCCGCACCGCCAACGAGAACGATCTGCACGATGTGTCCGAGGTGTTGCAGCAGGCGGCCAAGTGGCTGGAAGCCAAGGGCCAGCCGCTCTGGACCGAACAGGAAGTGGCCCCGGACAAGCTGCGCCCCGACATCCTTTCCGGCCGCTATGTGATCGCCCGCGACCCCCAGGGGGCGCCCGTTGGGGCTTTCAAGTTGCACGAGGACGAACCCGAGATGTGGCCGGACGTTCCCGGCCAGGAATCCCTCTTCCTGCACAAGATGGCCTTGGTTCGCCGCGAGGCTGGCAAGGGGCTGGCCCAGGCCCTGATCGCCTGGGCGCTCCGCGAAACCAAGAACCGGGGCAAACGCTTCCTCCGTCTGGATTTCCTCGCCGACCGTCCCAAGCTGCGCACGGTTTACGAACAATGCGGATTCCGCCACCACAGCGACCGCCAAGTGGCGGGCTTCAACATCGCCCGCTACGAGTTTGAATTGCGCTGAACGCGGGTGGGAGCCCGGTTCCCGTCCGCCCGGCAAGTATCCGAGTAGCGGCGCACTTCCTTGTGGATCTCGCTGCCCGCCCGTCCGAGCACGGTCAGGGAAAAGGGCAGTTCGACGAAGCGGATCTTGGTGAAAAAAAACGAGGAATCGCAGTCGATGACCGAGCGCCATCCGATACGCATGTTGTGGTGGAAGGGGCGGAGGAAGAACGCCGGTTCCAGGTACATGCCATCGTCGCCGAGCGTCAGGGTGTAACAAAACGGATAGGGAATGGCGATGGCGCCGGTGCCGCACCAGACGGTGACCATCCAGTGCTTGCGTCCCTTGATGCGCGGGAACCGGGTGAACGTCCGTCCGAGGGCGCGGATGCCCGAGTACCAGGAAAGCAGGGCCATGAATCCGACCCAGGCACTGGCGATGAAAACAGCCAGCAGGAGCCATTCGAGGTTGCTTTCGGGGATGGCGGGCACGTTTGTCATATGTCAATGACCGGTCCCTGGCCCGGAGGTGGACGACGCCCGGAATCGCCCCGGCGCTGGCCTTTCACTTCGACCCGTGCCGAAGATCGTGAAAAGAGCAGATTGACCAGGCTGATGACCAAGCCCCCGCCGAGTGCATCCCACCAGGAGGCGACCACAAATGAATCCCCCGGCATGATCCAGGCCGTGAGTTTGAGCAGGGCGGCATTGATGACCAACAGGAAAAAACCGAGGGTGACAATGATGAAGGGAAGGGAAAGCAGGGCCAGGACCGGTTTGAGCAGGGTGTTGAGCAGGGCCAGGACCAGCGCGGCCACGGCCAGGCTCTGCCAGGAATCATGGCGGATGCCGGCGAAGAAGAAATCCGCCACCCAGACGGCCAACATCAGCACCAACCAACGAAAGAAGGGGTTTTTCATCAAGCAAACCTACCGGTAGATCTTTGTAACACGGTCCGTGATGTGGCACCAGACTTCGTAACAGATGGTACCGGCCTTGCGCGCCATCTCTGTCGCCGAGATTTCCTCCGCTCCCTGCCGACCCAGGAGGACCACTTCGTCACCTTTGGCAGCCCGGGGCACACGCCCCAGATCAAGCAGGATCTGGTCCATCGTGACTCGGCCGACGATCCGGCAGCGTTTCCCCCGCACCAGCACCTCACCCTTGTTGGAAAGCGCGCGGAATAGGCCGTCGCCGTATCCCACCGAGGCCAGACCGATGCGCATGGCTCGCGGTGTGCGGTATGTGGCCCCGTAGCTCAAGGGGGTGCCACGGGGCACGGTACGCACGCCGACAATCCGCGATTTCCAAGACATGGCTGGTCGGAGCAGGGACTGGAATCGGGCCAGGGGACTGATGCCGTAGACGGCCACGCCGGGGCGGACGAGGTCGCCGGCCGAAGCCGGAAGTGCCAGCAGTCCGGCGCTGTTGCAGATGTGCCGGGGGATTCCCGCCGGCGAAGGGATGGTCTGGAACTTGTTCCATTGGTCGCGGGTGAAGGCGGGGTCGGAATCCGAACAGGCGTAGTGGGAATAAACTCCGGTCAGAACGAGGTTCGGGTCCTCCCAAACCTTGCGGACGAGTGTGGCGGCTTGCCCGAGCGGCACCCCCAGGCGACCCATGCCGGTGTCGATTTTGACCTGGACCTGGAGCGGGGTTTTGCGTTTGGCGGCCAAGGCCGCGACCTGGCGGGCTTCCTCCACGGAGGACAGTGTCAGGGTCAGGCGGTGCTCGATCATGGCCGGCACTTCCGCGGGCAGAAAACCGCTCAGGAGGAGCACCGGCAGCGGGATGCCCGCCGCCCGAAGGGCCATGCCCTCGTGCACGTTGGCGCAGCCGATCCATGAAGCCCCGGAGTCCGCGAAAACCCTGGCCGACTCAATCATGCCGTGTCCGTAGGCATCGGCTTTCACCATGGGCATCATTTCCGGTGCCGAGGTGATCGCGGCCAGGGCGCGCAGGTTGTGCCGCAGTGCCGAACGGTCGATTTCACACCATGAGCGGTGGGGCAGGTCCGATTTCAAGCGTTCCAACATGAAGCATTCCTTGCGCGAAGCAACTCCGGAGCTGGGTCACTCAAGCGGAGGCCACTACTGTCTCGTGGAGGTAGACCGGTTCCAGGGCCAGTGCGGGTTCGGCGCCGCCATCTTTCCAGGCACGGGCGAGTTCGGCTGCCGATGGGCAGACGGCCTGCGAAAGCCCTTCCAGAGGGCCCAGCGCCACGGCCAGGGTACAGCGGGCGGCTGTCGGGCCCAGTTCCGCGCGGGGAACCAGGCGGCTGGCTTCGGCCATCCTGCCACGCCGGTAGGACGTGTAAAAAACCTGGCCGCGTTTGGCGTCGCTGAAGACGCCTAACCATTCTTCTTCCGGGTAAAGTCTCCCCAGGGCATGGGTGGAACGGACGGGAATGACCGGACAATTCCAGGCGCGGGCCATCCCGAGGGCGGCCGCGATGGCGACCCGCACGCCGCTGAACGATCCCGGACCGACGCCGACGAGGATCTGATTCGGACGGGTGCCCGCGGGCCAGGCACCGGTGAGGCTGGCGAAGAAGCCACCGGAGGCACGTTCTAGGGTGGCGCCGTGCGCCCGCACGTCATCGCCCTCCAGGAGGGCCCAACTGCACTGCGGGCTGCTTGATTCCAAACTCAGGGTGACGACCACCGGATCATCCTGCCCCGCCCGGGGTGCATCGCCAAGTGCGGAATCCCCTCCGGGCCGATCATTCCAGAACGAGATCCCTCAACCCATCCTCCCGGGTGCGGAGGTGGAGGGTCCGGGTGCCGGGGGGCCAGTGTCCGGGATAACGGTCGGGCCATTCGACCACCGTGATCCCGGGCCCGGGAAGCTGGTCGGGCAGGTCCAATTGACTCCAATCCGTAGTAAGGGAAAGGCGGTAGAGGTCCCAGTGGAAGAGGACCATCCGCGATCCCGGGTATTCGTGCATCAGGGAGAAGGTCGGGCTGGTCGGTTGGGCTTGGCATCCAAGTCCCTCGGCCATGCCCTGCACAAACGTGGTCTTGCCCGCTCCCAGGTCGCCGACCAGACGAACCACCGACCCCGGCCCCAGGGTGGCGGCCCACGCACGGGCCAGCCCCCGGGTTTCTGCTTCCGAGTGGCTGAGGGCGGGAAAGAATGGGCTCATGGCTGGCTGGCAAACGGGTCGTAACCCCTCATCTTCAACCCATAGGTCATCGGGGGGTATTTTTCGGGAAGGATTCCGCCGATCCAGGTCAAGCGCGTCGGGAATGGCCAGCTTTCCAAGAGGAGGCGACAATGTTTGAAGGGCACGGTGAAAAGCAACTCGTGGTCCTCGCCGTCGTTGACCGCCTGGTGGGGGGTGCAGCCGCGGCGTCGGGGCAGGCATTCGGGTCGGATGAGGTAGGAAACCCCGGAAGCCCGGGCCAGACGGGGGAGGTCCTTCCCCAGTCCGTCGCTCAAATCCATCATGGCCGAGGGCAGGCCTTCTGCGGCCAGCCATCGGCCTTCGTCCAGACGCGGAGTGAAGCGCAGGTGGTGTCCCCGCCGTGTCCCCCCCAACAGGCCGGTGACAAATAAAGAATCCCCGGGCGAGGCGTCGCTGCGTCGGACGTCACTGCCGCGCCGGACCCATCCATACAGGGAAACCGTCAGTCCCAGGCGTGCTGTACGGGTCGTTTCGCCGCCAGCCAGACCGATCTTCCAGGCCCGGGCGGCAGCGGCCAGGCCCTGCATCACGCCGTCGGTGTAGGCATCGGTGCCTGGCGTTCCGGGCGTGCCGAGGGCCAGCAGACAGGCCACGGGGGTGGCGCCGCAGGCGGCGAAATCACTGACCGCCCGGGCCAGCGCCTTGCGCCCGACCAACCGGGCGGGGTCGCGCCGCGTGAAATGAACGCCTTCATGGACGGCATCCGTCTTGAGCACGGCAACATGGCCCCGGGGAGGGGGGGCGACCAATGCGCAATCGTCGCCGGGTCCAAGGAGGATGCCGGGCGATTTCTCCCAGCCCCGGATCCAGCGGGCGACGCGGGCGTCTTCGTTCATGGCCCGATGATGCCCCCCGGCGTGGAGAATTTGTAGAGCAAAAGCATGCCGCAGGTCACGAGGTTGAAGGTGGCGTGCAGGGCCATGGAGTGGGCCAGCTTGCCGGTTTGGTCATAGACCAGGTTGAGGACCAGTCCGAAGAAGGCCAGGGAGAGGAAGGAGGACCAGTGGAGGTGGGCCAGTCCAAAGGCCAGCGAAGTTAGGGCCAGGGCGGGCGTACGTCCGATCCGTCCCTTGAGCCACGGGTAGAGGAATCCACGGAAGAGCAGTTCCTCGGCCACTGGTGCCAATACGCAGGCCAGCAGGATGATCCCGGCGATGACCATGGGTGAGCGGGCCTGGAGGAACATCTGCACCGGCTTCTGGCTTTCCATGGGCCAGCCGAAATGGGAACCCACAGCAAGCGAAAGCAGCAACAAAAGCCCCACCAGCGGCAGGGCGGCCAGGTAAACGGTCACGGCAAGGCCGGGTGAGGTGCGCAGATCGTTCCGTTCGAAATTCCAGAGTTGGCGTAGATCGGTTTTGCAAAGGAGCAAAAAGGCGATGGTGAGGATGACCGAGGCGGGATAAACGAGGGGGCCGGCGGCCAGGACCAGGAGCGCCATGCTGAGCAAGAATACGGAGACTTCGTTCAGGGGGATCCCGAGGTCCGGCACGCGGGAGGGGGGGAGGCCGGTGCGCAGGAGTTTGTAGGCCGACCAGCCGGCCACGATGCTGACCGGGATCGAGAGGACGATCAGGCAGGCGGCGGCCAGATCGACCGTGGGGTTCGACGGGGGCATGGGTACGGTCAGCGCCCGTAGAGGTGGGGGGAGAGAAAATACAACTTGCCCGCTTCCATGCGGGGAAGATCCGGACCGATCTCGATCTGGACCTTGGGCGTTTCAGGCGCCTTGCTCCAGGCCCGCAGGAAGTGGCTGAAGGTGAAGGGGGCGACGAGGCGGACGATGCGGGCGTCTTTGCCCAGATTGCCGGCCTTCCTGGCCTCCTCCAGGGCCTCTTCAAAATATCCGGTCTTGTCGATCAACCCGGCGGCGGCGGCCAGTTTGCCGCTGACGATGCGCCCGTCGGCCAGTTCGGCGCGCAGAGCCTGTTCGTTCAGTTTGCGCTCTTTCGAGACAATGCCGACAAATTTGTCGTAGGTTTCGTTGATCAAGCCCTGCACGAAGGCCATTTCCTCCGGGGTGGGCTGGCGGGTGGGGTTGAGCAGGTCCTTCATTTTTCCGGATTTGAAGGTGAAGGCGGTGATGCCGATTTTGTTGGCCAGTTGCTCGACGTTGATCGACTGCATGATCACGCCGATGCTGCCGGTGATGCTCAGTTCGTTGGCCATGACTTTGGAGGCCCCCATGGCGGTGTAGTAGGCCCCCGACGCGCCCACGCTGTCGATGTAGGCGATGACCGGCTTGGTGGCCCGGGTCTGGGCGACGGCGTGGTAGAGGACGTCGCTGGCCGTGACTTCGCCCCCGGGGCTGTCGATGCGCAGGACCACGGCTTTGATGTTCTCGTCCTCGCGAGCCTGCTTGAGCTTTGCCACCAGGTCGTCCACCATGGTGTCTTCGACCATGCCGGGGACGCCGTATGTGATGACACCGAAGAGATCCAACACCGCGATGGTG
Organism: Candidatus Methylacidiphilales bacterium; assembly: GCA_033875315.1. NCBI lineage: Bacteria > Pseudomonadati > Verrucomicrobiota > Methylacidiphilae > Methylacidiphilales > Methylacidiphilales bacterium. The sequence goes on along the minus strand of JANRJG010000009.1, from coordinate 81,316 downwards.
TCGGAAGAACCGAGACCATGTTCCTCGATGACTTTTTCCTGGAAGGTTTTTTTGGAGGTGCCGGTTTCGAGGTCGCCCACCAGCAGGGCGAAATTGAGCAGCACGCTCAGGCCGAGGGCGGCGAGCAAAACGATCCCGAGGCAGCCGAGCACTTTGTTGTTCATGGGGGAAAAGTTGGCACCCCACACCGCCTTGCGCAAGCCCACGTGATGAAGAAGCTGCCCGCCACCGCACTCGTTCGCTTGGAGAGACAGGTGCTTTCCGCGGTTTCATCGCTGGGGGCTCGCCGCGTCAGCCGGGCCCTGGGTCTATCCGGTGGCATGGATTCTGTCCTCTTGGCCGAGGCCCTCCGCCGGTCCGGGGTGGGTTTCCAAGCCTGGCATTTCAACCACAACTGGCGTGGAGCGGAAAGTGAGGCCGATGCCGGCTGGGTGCGGGCCTGGTGCCGTGAGCGATCGGTTCCCTTGGTCCCCGGCAAGGCCCGCGCCGGATCGCGCCGCACCGAGGCGGATGCCCGTCGCCTGCGCTGGGACTTTTTCCGCAAACAGGCGGCGCGCCACTCCGTTGGCGAGATCTGGCTGGCCCACCATGCGGACGACCGGGCCGAGACCCTTTTGCTGCAGTTGTTGCGGGGCGCGGGTCCGGCCGGCCTGGCGGGACCGGGCCCGGTGCGCAGCCTGTTCGGCCTGGAGGTATGTCGCCCGCTGACCGCCTTCACCCGGGACGATCTCGCTGCCCTGGCCCGCCACTGGAAATTGTCCTGGAGGGAGGATTCGAGCAACGTGGACACCCGCCACCGCCGCAACGCTGTCCGACTCCGGTTGCTTCCTTATCTGGACCGCTTGACCGGCCGACGCGTCGCGCCGCTGCTCGCACGCACCGCCGAAATCATCGAGTCGGAAAACCAATACTGGGACGAACTCCTGTCCGGCGCGACCGGGGATCGTTTGTCCGTCGCCGAATTGCGGGGCCAACCCACGGCGTGGCAGCGCCGCCGCATTCGTGCCTGGCTTTTGAAGCTCGAAGTCAGCGATGTCGGCTTCGAGGAAATTGAGTCGGTGCGCGGGCTTTTAACTACGGACAAGCCGGCCAAAGTGAACCTGAAGACCGGTCTTTTTGCCCGCAGAACCGCCGGATGGATCTGGTTACAACGATAAAGATACAAGAATTCCGGTGCTTTCTCGCCGCCAGTTGCCTGCCTCCAAGGGGCGTTTGGGGCATGGGGAGGTGATTTGCCCGGGATCCATCCCCGGAGCTTGGTTGCCAAGGGGGTGCGGGCATGATAGGTTACTCGAACATGTCTAAAGATAAATCCGGCCCGAGGCCTCCCAAACTGCCGAAGGCTCCCATCCGCCGCAAACCCGATGACGGCGGTTCCACACCTCCTTCCAATTCCCGCTTTTTTGTTCTCTTGGTCATCGGAGCCGGCGTCCTCATGCTCGCTTTCTATGCCCATCGTCTTCAAGTCGAGGGGGTGACCAAGGAAATCAGCTACCCGGAATTCATCACCCGCTTGAAAGGCGGCGAGTTTGAAAAAGTGGTCGTGCTCAATGAACCCGCCCGCGGAACCAGTTTCCTTGAGGGCTCGATCAAGCCCGGTTTGCCGGTAGCCCCAACTTCACCCGTCCCCGGGGCCGAAGCCAAGGAATCCGCCCCCGCCGTCCCCGGCATCTTTGGCGCCGCGCCGACCAAGCCTCCCGCGCCCCAGAAATACCGCGCCCCCATTATTCTCGAATCGCCGCTGGTGCGCGACCTTCCGGAAATCTTCGCCCAGGCCGGGTTCCCCCAGGTCGAACAGAAGACCATCGACAACACCACCTGGGCCACCCTCATTGGTATCCTGCCCTTCATTCTATTCATCCTCCTGATGTACTTTTTCTTCCGCCAGCAGATCAAAATGGCGGGCAAGAACGCCTTCACCTTCGGCAAGAGCAAGGCCCGCCTCCTCTCCAAGGACAAAAACAAGATCACCTTCAAGGACGTGGCCGGGGTCGACGAAGCCAAGGACGAGGTCCAGGAAATCGTCGAGTTCCTCAAGGATCCCAAGCGCTTCCAACGACTCGGTGGGCGCATCCCGAAGGGTGTGCTCATGGTCGGCCCTCCCGGTACCGGTAAAACCCTCCTGGCCAAGGCCATCGCCGGTGAGGCCGATGTGCCCTTCTACGGCATCAGCGGTTCCGACTTCGTGGAAATGTTCGTCGGCGTCGGTGCCTCTCGCGTGCGCGACATGTTCGAGCAGGGCCGCAAGACCGCCCCCTGTCTCATCTTCATCGATGAAATCGACGCGGTCGGCCGCAGCCGCGGCCATGGCCTGGGCGGCGGGCACGATGAACGCGAACAAACGCTTAACGCCATGCTGGTGGAAATGGACGGCATTGACTCCCAGGAAGGCGTCATCATCATCGCCGCCACCAACCGCAAGGACGTGCTCGACCCCGCGCTTCTCCGGCCCGGCCGGTTCGACCGCGAAGTCACGGTCAACCTCCCCGACGTCAAGGGCCGCGAACAGATCCTCGCCGTCCATGCCCGCAAGGTGAAGGTCGCCGACGGCGTCGACTGGAGCATCATCGCCCGAGGCACCCCGGGGTTCTCGGGGGCCGAACTGGCCAATCTCATCAATGAAGGCGCCCTCATCGCCGCTCGCCGTGCCGCCGCCGCCATCGAACTTCCCGATCTGGAGGAAGCCCGCGACAAAGTCCGTTGGGGCCGCGAGCGCCGCAGCATGGCCATGAGCGAGGAACAAAAGAAAATCACCGCCTATCATGAGGCCGGCCACGCCGTGCTCAATGTCCTCCTGGCCAACACCGATCCCCTGCACAAAGTCACCATCATCCCCCGCGGGCCCGCCCTCGGCGTGACCATGATGCTCCCGAAGGAAGACCGCTATGGTTATGCCAAGCGACAGATCCTCGACCGCCTCTGCGTCACCATGGGCGGACGCGTGGCCGAGGAAATTTTCCTCGGGGAAATCTCCAGCGGCGCCTCCGGCGACATCCAGCAGGCCACCTGGTTCGCCAAGAAGATGGTTTGTGAGTGGGGCATGAGCGAAAAACTCGGCATGGTGCAATACGGCGACCACGATGAATACGTCTTCCTCGGACGGGAAATGTCCCGCGCCCGTGGTTACAGCGAGGAAACCGCCCGCGAGATCGACAAGGAAGTTCTCGCCGTGGTCAACACCGCCTACGAACGCGCCAGTGACTTGATCAAGGCCAACCGGGACAAAACCGAGGCCATCGCCCTCGCCCTGCTGGAATACGAGACCCTCGACGGCACCCACGTCGAGGACATCATGAAACACGGCGAGATGAAGAATCCGCCGCCGAAGAATGCCGCTCCGCCCGTGACCCCTCTGCCCCAGGAACCCCTCGACAAGGCCAAACCGGCCACCAAAAAAGGCAAGGACGACGGATTGCTGCCCGGCTTGGAAGGCGCTCCTGCCGGGGCCTGAGGCCGCAAGAGGACAACGGAGGGCAGTGGGCGGAGCACGCGGCTGTTTCTCTTGATCCCCATGATCTGGAAACACGCCTCGGGCCGCTTCGATATCGGCAGCCGCCCCCTGCTCATGGGGGTGCTCAACGTCACCCCCGATTCTTTTTCCGACGGGGGCTGCTTCCTGGAAACTTCCGCCGCGGTGGATCATGGCCTGCGCCTCTTGGATGATGGTGCGGATCTGATCGACATCGGTGGCGAATCGACCCGTCCGGGTGCCGAGCCCGTGCCCGCCGCGGAAGAAATCCAGCGGGTACTGCCTGTCATCCGGGAACTCGCCCGCCTCCGGCCCGCCGCGGTGCTTTCGGTCGATACCTATAAGGCTGCTGTCGCCAAAGAAGCCCTCCAGGCCGGGGCATCCGTGGTCAATGATGTCGGTGCCGGATTGTGGGACCCGGAAATGCTGGGGGTGGTGGCCGGTGGCGGCGCGGGCTACATCGCCATGCACAGCCGGGGCACCCCCAGGACCATGCAGGCCGATCCCCATTACGCCAATGTCACCGCCGATGTGATGGAATTCCTTTCTTCCCGCCGACGCGCCCTCGACGAGGCGGGCATTCCCGCCGAGCGGGTGGCCTTCGACCCCGGGGTGGGATTTGGCAAAACCGTTTCCCACAACTTGGAATTGATCACCCAGGCCGCGGCTTTCAAGGCACTGGGTCGCCCGGTGGTCTGGGGGCTTTCACGCAAATCCTTCATCTTCAAATCCCTTGGCCTGACCCCGGAAGATTCCCGTCTGCCCGGAGGCCTGGCCGCCCACGCGCGCCTGATCTCAGCCGGTGGTCCGCAGATCTGGCGGGTGCATGAAGTGGCCGAAACCCGCCAATTCGTGCACATGTGGGAATTGCTGCACAACGATGCAGCCCGAAGAACGGGATGACCGCTTGTGGGTGGGTGTTCGTTGTTTTTGATCCCTAAGCAACCCCTTTGCGTTTCCACCACGATGGACCTCCGGCTTCGCGCCCACCCTGAAACGTTGCACTGCTCACGTTCTCGCGGTTAAATCCTTCCATTCATGAGCACCCCGCGCAAATACTTCGGCACCGACGGCATCCGTGGTCCGTTTGGTACCTTCCCCATGGTTCCGGATTTCGCCTGGCGAAGCGGACGTGCCGCCGCCCAACAGTTTGCCGCCCGCCACGCCTCACCCCTCATCGTGATCGGTCGCGACACCCGGCAGTCCGGATTCGTCCTCGAAGAAGCCCTGGCCTCCGGTCTGCGCGCCGGGGGAGCCATGGTTCAGCGTGTCGGGGTGTTGCCCACCGCCGCGGTTTCCCTCGTGACCCTGCGACGGAATGCCGCGGCCGGCATCATGATCAGTGCCTCGCACAACGACGCCTGCGACAACGGGATCAAGTTTTTCGGACCCGATGGATTCAAACTGGATGACGCCACCGAAGCGGCGCTGGAGAAACTCATCGATGCCGCCCCCCAGCCGCACGGAAGCTTCCAACCCGAGTCTTCCAGCTTCGGGGCCCAACCGGAGGCCTTCGACCTTTACCTCGACACCCTCAAGGCGACATTGCCCGGCGGCTTCCGGCTCGATGGACGCAGGTTGGCGGTCGATGCCGCCCACGGAGCGGCTTGGGAAACCACCCCCCAATTGCTGCGTGAATTCGGTGCCGGGGTCCATGTCGTAGGCGCCTCACCCGATGGCACCAACATCAATGCGGGCTGTGGCAGTCTCCATCCCGGATTGCTGGCTGGTTTCATCCGTGAACACCCCGGCACCATCGGCATCTGCCACGATGGCGATGCCGACCGCCTCATCATGATCGATGAATCGGGCGAACCCCTGGATGGCGACGAATTGATGGCCATCGTGGCCGCCCGTGCGCTGGAGCAGGACACGTTGAAAAACCGGACATTGGTCGCCACGGTCATGAGCAACCTTGGGCTGAATGAAGTGTTGGAACAACGCGGCGGAAGGGTGGAACGGACCGCGGTCGGAGACCGCTATGTCCTTGAAGCCCTGCGCACGGGCGGACACACCCTGGGTGGCGAGCAGTCCGGGCATATCCTTTTCCTTGAGCATTTGCCCTCGGGAGACGGCCTCCTGGCGGCCCTGCAGATCTTGCGCGTCGTGGTGGAGTCCGGGCGGCCGCTGACCGAGCTCCGCCGGGTCATGCCCAAATACCCCCAGAAGCTGGTGGGATTGAAGGTGAGGGAAAAGCGTCCTCTGCCATCCATGCCCGCGGTGGAGGCGGCGGTGCGAAAAGTGGAATCCGCCATGGGTTCCAAGGGTCGTGTCCTGCTGCGCTACTCCGGGACGGAAAACAAGGCCCGCCTGCTGCTCGAATACGCCGAATCCGCGCCGCTGGACGGATGGTGTGAGGAGATCCTCGCCCCGCTCCGGGCCGAGATCGGTGTTTGATTAAAATCGTTGGAAGACCGGCTCATCGGGAGATTCGCCCTCCCGGGGGAGAGTGACCTGCCTGTCTTGAACGGGAGGGCGAGGCTCCCGCCGAGCCGTGCCTTGTTTCTTGTTCTGCCAGCAGAGTGGTTTGTGAATTCGGATTCATTCGACAAGTTATTTATGACTTGTTAAGTGTCATTAATGACGCCGAAGAACAGAAAACATCCGGCGCACGGTGTATGGGATCTGCCTTGTGACGCTGGCTTGATTGTTTTTCTGACAGTCTGCACGAAAGACCGTTTGCCCTGGTTGGCTGATCCTTCTGTTCATGCCCTGCTGCGTGAGACCTGGCTTGCGGCTGATGATTGGAAGGTTATGCGATACGTGTTGATGCCGGATCACCTCCATTTGCTTTGTTATCCTTCTTCCGATGGCCCTTTAGAAAGGTGGGTCCGTTACTGGAAGTCGTCGTTCACCCAAAAGCACAAAAATCCAGATCATCGCTGGCAGACGGACCATTGGGACCGGCGTTTGCGCGGCAGCGAGAGCCTGACAGAAAAGTGGGCCTACATTTTGGAAAATCCAGTAAGATATGGATTGGTCGCCAAGTCGTCGGATTGGTCATATCAAGGAACCTTGACCGACCCGTAGAGAAAGTTTATCAGTCGGCTCTGAACGGGAGGGCGAGGCTCCTTCCGAGCCATGCCTTGTGGAGTGGTAGAGGGGAAAAGACCGGCTCATCGGGAGATTCGCCCTCCCGGGGGCATTCGTGCGCGTCAGGATGATTTTTTCTGGTACGGACAATGGCGGCACCCGCTTTCACAACAGTGCCCGCGCTTGAGGAGATAGGCGGCGGTGAAAACCACCAGTCCGTTCTCAAGGTAAAAATCCGCCTCCGGCTGGAGTTGAGGATCCAGCGGGATGGTCGGATCGAACCAACGCTCGTTTTCAAGGCTCACGTTTGGGATTCCAAAAGCCGTTTTCTTCGTCCGGTCCGAACCAACCCAGTTGTTGGGCCACCGCATCGCCATTGTGTGGATTGTCACCCACCTCGCGGGTTTCCTTGGCCACCAGCGCGACATGCCCGTCGCACCACGCCACCAGGGCTTTTCCGTTGAAACGGAAGTGGGTCGTGGGCGATGGCCGGAAGCCCGAGGGCCCGTCGCCGAAATCCCAGAAGGGCGGTTCGCTGTAGGGGTATTCCTGGACATGGTCGCCGTTGGCGTAGGCGGACGAGGTGAACATGACCGTGGTGGAGGGTAGGACGATGTCGGCCGCACGGGCCGAGACCCGCGAGCCATCGCTGTTGTAAGCCCATGACGGGGTGCCGCCGACGTATGAGGCGTTGTAGCCGTAGCCGCCGGTTCCTTCTTCGAAGGTTCCACCCCCGGTCAGTTGTTGCTTCAGCACCGGACACAGGCTCACGGCCCTGCTTCCACCGAGGTAGGGGGACAGGTATCCCTGGGTCGGGTCGAAGGGTTTTCCTACCGAGGTGCGACCGCCGTGCCAGCGTTTCTTGTTCGATTGGTCATCCGCAGGCGCGTAACGGCCGTTTTCCGAGAGGTAGGCCAGGTTGGCCAGTGCGAGTTGGCGCAGGTTGCTGGTGCTGGTGATGGTGAGGGCGGACATGCGGCTGCGTTCGACCGCCGGGTAGAGCATCCCAGCCAGCAGGGCGGTGATGGCCAATACCACCAGGAGCTCAACCAGGCTGAAGGCCCGGCGACCCGTGAAGGTGAGGGGAGCGGTCATCTTCATGGGCCGGCGGGGGCTTGCGTCACTACCAGACGCAGGAAGCGGGAGGTGCGGGCGCCGGCGTTTTCGGTATCGGCCAGACTCACCAATCGCAAGACACCCACGCTGGCCGTGCCGGTCGCCGCGGTTTCTGTGATGGAGGGGCTGAAGCCATTGACTCCGGTCATCGGTCCGCCCCCGGTGCTGCGGGCGATGGTCGTCCAATTTTGCAGGCCGTTGTTCGAGGCCTGGATTTCATAGACCAGGTCCTGCGCCCGTTCATCGCGGACAAAGGTCACCTGCAGGCGAGAGGCGGTGCTGTTGCCCCCCGAGTCGGCAACCATGGCGCATTGCAGTGGTGCCTGATTGTTGTCGGCCCAATCAGGCACGCGCCCGTGGGCGTATTCCCGCAGGTTGGTCAATCCATCGCCATCGGCATCCGCGCCCGGCCCGGATAGGGTCCCCGCCAGCCCGCGCTGCGCCGCCCATTCGGCATAGGTCATGGCCTGCGAAATAACCCCGATGGCTTCGAGGTCGAGCCCGCCACTGCCGATGGTCACCCAGGCGTCGTAAATACCCGCCCCGGTGCTGTCCAAGAACGAACCATTGCCCGGGATGTCAACCAAACGAACTTGCTGGATGTTGTTCAGATCCACCTGACCCGAAAGCACCAGAGGATCGCCGGCCAATTGGGCGAGGTCGAAGGGCGTGCCCCAGGACTGACCCATGCCATTGATATGCTTGCCGGCCAGGTTGAAAACGTTCGAGGGGTCGACGTTGCCGTAGGGTCCGACGGCGGCCGTTGTCAGCGAGCGCGAAGGGAAGCGGGCGAAGTGTGTACCGTCACTGGATACTTCGACGTAGGCCAGTTCGGCAAAGACACTGCCCGCAAGACCCAACGCGTTTTCATAAATGACGAAGTCGGCCCCGCTCAGATTCTGGATCGGTTTGGCAAAACCGAGCGTGATGCGGCCCGGGGTGAGGTTCCCGCTCAACTGCGTGCTGTTCAAATCGCCCAGCGAGACGATGTCAAAATTGTCGCCTGTCACGAAGTTGAGGGCCAGGTCCGGGTTGCTCCATGCCAGCGCCACTCCCGCGGTGGGGAAGTAGTCGAACCAACGGGTGGCCCAGCCGAAGAAGATCGGGTTGACGGTGTTTTCTGCCACCACCGCCCCGTCGCCTCCGGGGCCGGTATAACCCGGCACCGGGGCATCGTAGGGATTGGTGGGGTCTCCCGAACCAGCCGAATACGGTCCGGCCCATGAGCTGCAGGCCAGCAGCGTGGCGGCCAGGCCACCCAGGAGGGCGATGATTCGCGGTTGAGCTTTCACGTTCTGGCAGCAGCGCGGCGTCTCCGGGCCAGCAGGAGGGCTCCACCGCCCGCCCACACAAGCAGGGTCACCACCGAGGGCTCGGGGATCGCCCCGACATTGTCCAGAGCGAAGTAGGCCGGGGTGTTCATGCCAAACATGCCGTTGTCGCTCGATGTGAGTGTGAACCGGAGTTCATCGACCACGCCCAAGGCGGAGAGGTCGACGAAGGTCCACTCATCGAGGATGTAGTCGAGGCTGTTGTTGGCGAACCGGTAGTCGGCCAGGTAGAAGTTGACCGTGCCTTGGGAGACGTTGTTGTTCCGGCCCTCGATGCTGAGCAGGAACCAGTCGGCATCATTCCCGGAAGTCCCGCCGAACTTTTTGCTGAAGCCGGAGCCGGTCAGCATGTCGCGGGCGACGTAGGTGGTGTTGGTGACCTCCAACCCGCGTCCCGTGAAATCCTCGTCGGCGACAAAGGTCAGATTCCAGGGGTCGCTGAACGGTTGGTAGCCGATGGCGTAATGCGAGGATCCCCCGGCACCCGAACCCGGGAAGGCGCTGTATTGGTTGCCGAATCCCGGGGTGGTGGTGTCCGTGGTGTTGGAGTAGGCGAATCCTTCCCAACTGTCGAAGCTGGTGTTGTAGATATTGAGGAAGGTCGCACCCTGGGTGGTGAAATTGCCGGTGGCGTTGGAACCATTCCAGTAGTGGGTGCCGGTGGATCCGTATTGGATGGAACCATCGGTGAGGGGGGATCCGAGGGAAAGGCCCTCGAACCCGACGACGGCCGCCCGGGTCACGGGAACGGCTAGGGCCAGGAGGATGATCCCGGCGAAGACTGACTTTTTCATTTCTGCTCCTAGTTGGTAAGAGCAGAATGGGTACTGCTCTCACGCTTCATTTTGGCGATGAAGTTTATCGTCCCGGCCCACCCGGGTCGGAACGCATGAGGAGCAGCAGTTGGATGTTCGGACTCCAGATTCCGGAACCTCTTCCCCTGCGTAGGGTGGGAGATTCCACCAAGATGTCCGCCTTCACCTCCGTTGCCGGAGATTGGCGTCTGCCCCCGCTGATTGGGTGGGGGGAGGACAACTTGTGGTCTGATACCGCAGCGCAACTGTGGCCGGTTCACACGGCCTTCCCCAAGTTGCTGCTCGTCGCCCGGGCTCGTGCCCAGGCCACATGTCTTCAAAAGAACTGCCCCATCTTTAGCTTCCGCCTGCCAGGCACGCAACGGTTTTCCTAGTCGGCTCGAAGGTATTCAATAACAGTTTTACTAATATAGAATACTAATGAAGATGAGAGAATCATTCATTTTCATGACAATCGAGTGTCAAGTGTAGCCCAAACACCCTACATTTGGTGGTTATCGAGTCTCTTTTCTACCATATACTGTGTAAAAAGGCAGTTTTGTCACAAAAAAACCATTGACGCCATGACTTCGAGATACTATTCACAGCGTAGTTCTTTTGCAGGATGCACTATCGCTTGTGCATTCCGGACCTGGGCGCCCTTGCCGAATCACCCTTCTCATTGATGGTTAATCGTAGAGGATACCCGGACCCGATAATGATTTTAAACTAAAACAGGTAAAATCCGGTAGGGCCCGCCGGAATCAGGAACACCAACCATTATGTCACTCGAACTTCTCACTCCCACCGATCAACAGACCCCCGACGCCTTCGACACCATTGCCGAACGCGAGGACGGGAATTTCATCATCGTCTCCTTCCGTAACAAGACCTTCAAACTTGATCGCGAGAAAGCACGTGCCCGCAAGGACGCCAAGCGCGTCATCAATGGCTTGCGCACCGCCGAGCTCAACATCATGCCCCTCAAGTACCACGAGGCCTACCGCATCTACAAACAGATGAAGGCCAACCATTGGGAGCCCGACGTCATCGACATGACCAAGGACTGCACCACTTGGAATTCCCCCAACGGCCTGACCGCCCGCGAACGCTGGATCATTGAAATGGGCGTCGGCTACTTTTCCGCCGCCGAAGGCATCGTGGGCGACTCCGTCCTCCACGTCATCGAGGACAATCTTACCGCCGCCGAACTCAAGCACGCCTCCCTCCGCTGGATCGCCGAGGAGTCCATCCACATGGACTCGCTCCTCCACATCATCGGCTCGCTCAACATCGACCAGGATGAAGTCACGGCCAAGTTCAACGACATCCCCTCGATCAAGGCCAAGAACGCCTTCATCACCCGCCACATGCCCGAACTGAAGATGGGCCTCGACCTCACCGTCACCGGCAACAAGCAAAAGTTCGCCAAAGCCATCTTCGGCATCTCCCAGGTCTTGGAGGGCACGCAGTTCTACGCCCTCTTCGCCATGATCCTCTCCCTCCACCGCCAGAACAAGATGACCGGGGTCGGCCAGATGTTCCAATACACCCTGCGCGACGAATCCAACCACATCTCGCTCGGCCGTTACATCTTCACCCAGCTCGTGGCCGAGAACCCCGACATCATGACCCCGGAATTCCGCGAGGAACTCCGCACGTTCATGAGGGAAGGCGTCGCCTTGGAAAAAGAATTCGTCAAAGACTGTCTCCCCGAGGACGCCGTCGGCATGACCCAGAAGGACTTCCTCGAATACGTCGACTTCAACGCCGACCGCCGCCTCACCAGCGTCGGCCTCGAACCCCTCTCGAACGTCAAGTCGAACCCCTTCCTCTGGCTCGACGAGGTCATCTTCCTCAAGAAGGAGAAGAACTTCTTCGAAACCCGCGTCACCGAGTACCAAACCGGCGGCAGCATGAAGAACTCCAACGAGGACGACCTGATCTGATCCGGTCCCAATCCATAACTCATCAACTCAATCACTAATCTCCCAATCACCTAATCACTCCATTGGAGATAACTATGTCCACCACCCTTTCCGACACCCACCTCGCGTCTGGAACTTCATCCTCGGACTACCCCCAGGTCATCCGCCGCGATCTCACCCCCTCCGCCGCCAACACCAAGCCGCGGGTCGTCCCCTGGCTCGGACACAAGATCGAGCACGCCGTCCAGGCCGCCTGCGTGGAACTGGGCATCGACGCCCCCGTCGGGGCCCAGGTGCGGGCCGAGATCGAATTCCGCATGCGCAAGGAGCGCCCGCTCTTCATCCACATCGAACAGCTCCAGGACCTCGTCGAGGAAACCCTCCTCGAGATCGGCCAGCCCCGCGTCGCCATCGCCTACGGCAAGTACCGCGCCCGCCGCGCCGCCCTGCGCGAACTCCAGGCCGAACAGGGCCACGCCGACAGCCCCGACCAGCTTGAGCTCGCCACCCGCGAACAACTGGCCGAAATCCGCGCCCGCATCTCCTTCGCCAAGATCGGCCTCCACCTCACGCTCTCGGAAGGCGATCTCATCTCCCGACTCCTCCGCAGCGCCTCAATGTCCCTCTCCAAGGAGGAACAACGCGACACCATCATCCTCAACGCCAAGAACCTCCTCGACGTCGACGCCGATTCCCGCTTCCTCGCCGGTCGGCTCCTCCTGACCTACATCTACGAGGAAACCCTGCCCTGGAAGATCACCGACGGCATCGACGCCCTCAAGGCCGCCCACATCAAGGCCTTCCTCGACTACATCCCCAAGGGCATCGAGTTCCAACGTCTCAATCCCGCCCTGGCCGACTTCAACCTCCGCGAGCTGGCCGAGGCCCTCGACCCCTTCGCCGACCTCCAGTTCGACTTCCTCGGCGTCCAGACCCTCTACGACCGCTACCTCATCCACCACACGGTCGACAAGGTCAATGGCGGCAAGAAACGCCTCGAATCCCCCCAGATGTTCTGGATGCGCGTCGCCATGGGCCTTTCCCTCAACGAGCCCCAGAAAAACCAGCGCGCCATCGAGTTCTACAACGTCTACAAGACCAAGCGCGGCTGCTCCTCCACCCCCACGCTCTTCAACGCCGGCACGCTCCACTCGCAGCTCTCCAGTTGCTACCTCCTCTACTGCGGCGACTCCATCGAGGAAATCACCGAGACCTGGCGCCGCTTCTCCATGCTCTCCAAGTGGGCCGGCGGCCTCGGCTGCTCCTGGACCGCCGTCCGCGGCACCGGCGCCCACATCATGGGCACCAACGGGGAATCCTCCGGCATCATCCCCTTCCTCAAGGTCTCGAACGACATCGCCATCGCCGTCAACCAGGGCGGCAAGCGCCCGGGCGCCCTCTGCTCCTACCTCGAGCTCTGGCACACCGATGTCGAAGACTTCCTCGACCTGCGCAAGGAAACCGGCGACGACCGCCGCCGCACCCACAACATGAACACGGCCCACTGGATCCCGGACCTGTTCATGAAGCGCCTCAAGGACATCTCCGACGGCAAGCTGCCCAAGGACGCCACCTGGACGCTCTTCCGCTCCAACGAAACCCCCGACCTAGTCGAGCTCTACGGCAAGGCCTTCGAGGACCGCTACCACGAATACGAGCGTCTCGCCGACGAAGGCAAGGTCTACGGCCGCAAGATCCGCATCCTCGCCCTCTGGAAGAAGATGATCGAAATGATCTTCGAGACCGGCCACCCCTGGTTCACCTGGAAGGATCCCGCCAACGTCCGCAGCCCCCAGGACCACGCCGGGGTCATCCACAACTCCAACCTCTGCACCGAGATCGAACTCAACACCTCCTCGGATGAGGTCGCCGTCTGCAACCTCGCCTCGGTCAACCTCCCGGAACACCTGCGCGAAGACGGCAGCATCGACCACGACAAGCTCCGCACCACCGTCACCGTCCTCATGCGGATGTTGGACAACGTCATCGACATCAACTACTACCCCGTCGAGGCCGCCGCCAACTCCAACTACCGCCACCGCCCGGTCGGGCTCGGCGTCATGGGCCTGCAGGACGTGCTCTACAAAAAAGGAGTTTCCTTCGACTCCCCCGAAGCCGTCGACATCAACGACGAACTCCTCGAGGCCATCGCCTACTACGCCTACAGCGCCTCCAGCGACCTGGCGGCTGAGCGCGGCAGCTATTCCTCCTTCCACGGCTCGAAGTGGCAGCGCGGCCTCATGCCGCTCGACACCCTCGACCTCCTCGAACAGGAACGCGGGTGCCCGCTCATGGTCGACCGCAAGAGCCGCCTCGATTGGGGCGCGCTGCGGGAGAAAATCCAGCGCCAGGGCATGCGGAACTCCAACTGCCTCGCCATCGCCCCCACCGCCACGATTTCGAACATCATGGGCTCGACCCCCTGCATCGAACCCACCTACAAACACATCCACACCAAGTCCAACCTCTCCGGCGACTTCGTCCGCACCAACGACTTCCTGGTGAAAAAACTCCAGGACCTCAACCTCTGGGACGACGAGATGCTGGCCGACTTGAAGTACTTTGACGGATCGATCCAGCCGATCGACCGCATCCCGGCCGAGGTGAAGCGCGTTTTCAAGACCGCCTTCGAGATCGAGCCCACCTGGATCTTGCAATGCGCCGCCGTCCGCCAGAAGTGGATCGACCAGGCCCAGAGCACCAACCTCTTCCTGGGAGAAAACGACGCCCGCACCGCCAGCTTCATGTACCGCGAAGCCTGGGAGAGGGGACTCAAGACGACGTATTATCTGCGCACTTTCAACAAGAGCGCCATCGATAGCGCCAACCGCGAGCGCAAGAAGAACGCCGAGGACAATGGCAAGCGGGACTACACCCCCGACGAAGTCCAAGCCTGCTCCCTCGAAGCCATGCGCAACGGTGGAACCTGCGAGGCCTGCCAGTGATTTCTAAGGCTGAAAAATGTAGATAAACCAGAAAAAACGGTGGGAGTAACACCGTTTTTTTGTGGCGTTTTTTGAACTAACGTCTGTAGAAGTGAAAAATCGAGATGGTAAATGGATGAATTTATATCAGGCAGAAACTTTTGGTGGTATTGATGCAGACACAGATAAACTCTTAGAGGAGTGCTTTGAAGATCATCCGGCATATGAGAAGGCAAAGGATCACTCAAAATTCTTAATTATTGGACGTAAAGGCAGCGGAAAAACAGCGATATATAGAAAGCTGATATCACTGAAGGCTTATGATACCTTTTCGCTTGGCTTCGATTTTTCAGATTATCCGTGGCAGCATCACGAAAAGCAAAAGGCTATTGGAGTTCCTGAGGAAGATGCGTATTTGCATGCGTGGAAATATTTGATCCTTATCTCCATGGCAAAAGTTTTATTGAACCAAGATCACTCTCAGCCTTGTTCTGAATTCGCGGAGGAAAATCTCTCAAAAATTGAGAGATTTATAATCGATAGTTATGGTACTAGAAATCCTGATGTAACACAAATTTTCTCGCCTGCACGCAGATTAAAATTCACAGGCGGAGTAAGTCTTCTTTTTAATGCTGCGAATCTTAATTTCGGCGCTGAAAGTGTGGATATGGATTATTTGCCAAAAATTATTCAAGAGATTAACAAGAATCTACTTGAAGCAATTATTGGTTCATTGAATGGTAAACTGCACTACTATCTTTGCTTCGACCAACTAGATTTGGGGTTCAATAAAGAAGAGAGTGGCTATTCGCAACGTTTGATTGGTTTAATCTTGGCGGCCAGAGATTTTAATATTCGAGCTGAAAGGGCGAGCAAGAAAGCTTCGGTGGTCGTGTTTTTGCGTGACGATATTTATGATATTCTTCGGTTCGAAGATAAAAATAAGATTACTCAGACATTTTGCAGTCGAATAGCATGGGATAAGGATGGCTCTGTCTCGTTGAGGCAGTTAATGGAGAAGCGCTTTTCTACTATTCTTGGTGATGGGAAGCCAGTTGATTGGGGTGCAGTTTTTGATGAAGAAGAAAAAATGCGTGGCAAACAGAAAAAGTATAATCATATTGTTGATAGGACGTATATGCGTCCAAGAGATATGATTAAATTCTGTAACGAAATATTAATTACTTATAAAAGAAATAAAGAACGAGGGGCTAAGTTTTCAAATAAAGACATAGGTGGTGCTCGTGGAGCTTATTCGAATTATTTTTATCAAGAATTAAGAGATGAGATTTTCAAGCATATGCCACAGTTCGAGGTGTATTTTGAGGTATTAAAAGGATTGAGCTCGCTTCAATTTACAGCAAATGACTTTGAACAAGCCTGGGAGGATAGAAGGTTGATAACTCCGGCTGGAGTTTCATTTATCACGGCGCTTAAGCAGCTTTTTGAATTTTCTGTGATTGGATATTATGCTCCTGGAGGTAACATGGGAGGAGCGTCGTATGTTTGGAAATTCAAGGATTCGCAGGCACTTTTTAATGAAGCTTCAATTCAATTTCGCGTTCATCTTGGGTTGCAAGAATATTTAGGCTTAAAAAAATATACAAAATCAGGATCTGAGGCGGATTTTGATGATGTGTTTGAGTGATGTGTTTTCCGACATCGGATCCGACGTTGAGGACGGGACCCGCGTCTGGGATGCTGACCTGAAACCGGCTCGACCCTGAAACACTACGGGGGAGCCGCGCGCATGGGGTCAACCCACGACTCATCACAGAATAGAGCTAAGCTTAAGCAGCATTAAATCGTTTGCACTTGGCCATCAGCGGGGTCAGGTCAGGATGGTTGGCTCAATGTTCGAGTTCCAGATCCAAGTGCCCCGGGAAAATTAAAAACGATCCCAGTACCAATGAATTGGCAGTAGGCTTGGAAAGGTGTCATGCTCCGAGTTGAGGGCTACAACGGCCTTAACGCCATTCTAATAGACACCAATTCGACCAACCGCCCTTAAAGGATGCATGGGGTCAACCCATGACGGCCTGTTGCCCGAATGCTTAAAACCCAGAAATGCATTGTTTTCTTGAGAGCAAAACACCTTGGGGGAAAATCAAAGCGCCGTATAAACGATTTTAAGGCTCTTGGTTTCCTTCAATTTTCACATAGATGATTTGGGCAACAGGCCCATGACTCTTGACAGAATTGAGCTAAACTAACCTTGCATTAAATCGTTTGCGATTGCCCATCTGAAGGGCATTGGGCCAAGCGGGCATCGTAGGCATTGCGGCAGGTGCGGCATACTTTGATCACCGTCGGCACTTCCACTCCCAGTTTCTTGTATCTCACAGAAAAACGGGATATTTTCAGGCTGGTTTCTGCATCGGAAGTGATTTCTGGGACACACGCGATCAACTTTTGGATTAATGACAGGCCGGATACCTCTTCATTTTTTTAAGGCACCAAGGGCTAGTTCTTAAATATAGTCAATCGGTCACAAGTAAAAAAATGGAAGATTCAAGATATGCTTGCTGATCATTTTAAAATTCTTTTCCAGCGCTACTCTTCTGAATAGTCCTACGACCATCGTTGAAATACGTCTCTATTCCAGGGTCTTCCTACATCGAATACGTTTGGGCCTGAATCATAAGTTGTGAATCGTTGAAAATGTTGTTTGTGAAATTTTAAAATACCTCTTTTCTCAAAATCATTGGGTATGATTTCGTAAAGTCTATTTTGATAGTCTTCTGATGAATCTGGATCTACTATATGAATACTTCGAAGAGAGGCGTTACTTCTTAAGCCAGCAGAAATTAAGTACTTAAAGTGCGTGTCTGTTTTGGGAATCGAAAATCCAATTATAATTAATCTAGTTGCACAGCCGATTGCTTCTACTGCTTTTCCCCAAATTGATGTAAGAGGTCCCGACAGATCTTTTTGCCATGTTGGAGGTACAATTGACGGAATGAAGCCTTTCTCACGCACGATATCGTAATCATCGTAGAGTGTGAATCTACGTCCTTTGCCTCCTATCTTTTTGGCCCAGTTCATAGAACCATGAAGCTTCAGGACTTTAACTTTACTATCGGCTCTGTAATCGTGGACTTTTATTTCATTATTTGTAGTTTTATTGGCAAATGAGTAAGTGAATGGCACTTTTATATCCGTTAATCCTTCTTCTATCAGAGTATCATAATTAAAAGTGATAAATGTGTTTTCTCCTTTTATAGTCCCATCTTGAAAAACTCCTAATAACTTTCCAACATGATGACCGTAAGAACTAATAGATAGCTCTACATCAGGCATCCCAATTAGGGGCACTTTTTCGAAATATGGAAAAGCAGCTAAATTTGATGCTGTGGTTCTACTGCCTATACTTCTGCTATTGGAGGTATTGATGATTCTGGAGTAACTTATTGTCGCGCTAATTGCAATTGGGATTTTTTTCAATAGGTCGGGTTTCGAGGATGCAGCTGCTAAACTGAAAAGCTCTTCAATATTTTCTAAATCTAATTTAGTCCAATAGCCCGCTGCGGAGGAATGTATTCTAAAAGATATAACGTCTTTGATTGCATCAGCTTCAGGAAATCTCTCCTTTTCAACAAGCCAGTCATAAGCATCTCGCATCTTGTTAAAAAAGTCCTTAACTGTAGGTATTCCTCCAGGAACGGAAAAACCGGCTCCGCAAATGTAGACATTGTGGTCGTTATGAAGAGCGTCGTATCTTGCGTATTTAGTTTTCATGTTAATTAGCTCAAGAGCACTGTATAATCAATTAACAGTTACTATCACAGATAGTCTACAACACCTACGAGGTCAATCCCCACAAGTTGGGATTCTAAGTTAGGAGCCAAGAGGTCAATGCCTGATTCTTGACTTCCTGATTTTCTTTCTCAATTCAGGGTCAGGTTAATCCCTCTTAGTTCTCTTTTATCTCCCGCATCTCCTGTTGCCGCATGGGCATGGCTTCGATTTGGGCGAGGATGGCGTCAACTTCGAGGGTTTTGCTCTTTGCTTTGACGCCCCCGTCTTTTCCGATCAGGACGGTTTTCCATGGGGTTTCGCCCCAAGTGATTTTCTCCAGTTGGCTCCGGAATTGGGCGGTGCAGGGTCGTCCGGTGTTCGATTCGACCCCTTTCGCGCGAATGAGGAACCACACCAGATCGCGCTCACGGAAGGCGGCCGCCGCCTGCTCCAATTTCCTTATCAGGGCAGCTTCATCGTCTGTTGCCCGGACGACCAGCACGCGGTTCTTCCAGCGGAATTCCCCCAAGGAACCCACGGATGGGACCGTCCCGGGGGCCTGGCCGCTCGGTGCAGCCTCTACCGAGAACGACAGTGCCCCCAGGATCACCAGAGACAGGCCGAGGATGGGCAGTTTCGACTGACCGTTGGACGTGGGTTTCATCGTTCCAGATCATACCACACCAAACGGGGAGGGGGGCCTGTTTTGAGACCTGAAAACTTGAAACTTGAAACTTGAGACCTGAAACCTGAGAGCTGAAAGTGGCTTTGGATGGATGGGGTTTGGCTGGCTTAAGGCGACAAAGATGGAGCCAGGGAGTGGAGCCCTGGGGTCAACCCGCGCCACTGGACAGGTTCTGGATCAGGCAGTATGGAGCCCCCGACATCAAGATCTCCATGGAGATTCCGCAAAAAATTCAACAATCCAAATGGTGAAGAACATTGTATGGAATAACCATACAACAAGGTCTCATGGGGTTTTGCGGGGTTGTCGGCCTGCTGTTGTTTTGTGCTGGGAAAACGGCGTTGAAAGCCGGATTGTGCAGATATGAGATGGTTGTTTCGCACGGTTTTCTCGGCATCGATACTCGGGGCGGGCGTGGCTTGGTTCTTTTTCTTTGTCGGTTTGATGGACGGCTCGGTGTCGTCGTTCAACGGACTGCTGTGGACGGGGCTGCTTTTGTGGGTGAGCACGGTGCCGGTTGGGGGATATGTGCTGCATGTGCAAAAGCATCCCTGGGTTTCGCTGGTGGTGCTGCTGACCACCGCCCTGCCGGTCTTTGTCGGGCTGGTTTTCGTCCTCGTCATCCTGATGGCCCCACCCCGTTGGAATTAGGGTCGGGTATCAGATCGTCTGGAGCGTGATCCCACAGGAAATCGAGCCCTTGATCCAGGTGCCGGAGCGTTACTTAAATGCCCATGGCTGATGGCTAACAGCTAATAGCTGATTGTGTGATGCAAGAGCGGGGGCATCGGACCTCTTTCTTTCGCCCCTCAGCGGGCGTCCTCCGCCTTGTCGGCCAAATACCATTCTTCGACTTTGGCCCGGGCCCAGGGGGTTTTGCGGAGGAAGGTCAGGCTGGATTTGACCGAAGGGTTGTTCAGGAAGCAGCGGATGGGGATGGCCCGTCCCAGTTTTTCCCACCCGTGCCGTTCGGACAATACCGTCACGATGTATTCCAAGGTCACGTTGTGCAGGGGGTCGTTGGGATGGGGCATATGGGGGGGGAATCCTAAATGGCGGATGGTAAATGGGAAATGCAGAATGGAGGGCCATGGGGTCTGCGCCAGATTCATGACAGACTGGGCTTTTTCCTCACCCATGCGCGACGGTGGATTTTCAAACGGTCTGGGTCGTGACCCAAGAAGAAATCGAACCTATTATCAGGGTGGTGAGCGTTATTTCAAAGACCAGCCACTTCTTCGTTGAAATGGCGGATTGCCTGCCCATGACGCCATGGTAAATTGAATGCATGACCCTCAAGGCAATCGTTCACAAGGCGGAAGAAGGCGGATTTTGGGCGGAAGTTCCCGCACTCCCGGGTTGTGTCACCCAGGGCGAAACCCTGGAAGAGTTGCGCGCCAACCTTTATGAAGCCATCCAACTTTGGCTTGAGGCTGGGGAATCAGAGGAAGCAGGCAGCAGGGATGGCCAGATCTTGGAGCTGGCTCTTTGAAGCAAGTTTCGGGAAAAGAACTGGCCAAAGCCATCCAGAGTAAAGGATGGGTTCTTGCGCGGATCAAGGGAAGTCACCACATTTTCGTCAAAGAGGGTCGCCGAGAGCGAATAGTCATTCCCATCCATGGCCAGCAGTCTCTGAAGATCGGGCTTTTGCGCGCCTTGATGAAGATAGCCGAGCTGAGCGAAGAAGAAATCTAGCCAACCCTGGGAATATAGGGAATCGACTCTGTCTTCACGAGGCAGAGCGCAGTTAACATAGTTTTCGAAACGCGTACCCGCTTTGGAGTGCCTTCGTCGGTACCACCCGTTGACTGTCGAGGACGATGCTGGATAGGTCGCCCAGCGTCACGCGCAGGGCCCATGCCGGGACAGCTAGGTGGACTTTCTTGCCTTGGCTGGCGGCGAGGGCTTCACTGAATTGCCGGTTGGTCAGAGGCTCGGGGGTGACGGCATTCACCGGGCCCGAAATCTCCTGGTTCTCGGCCACATGAAGAAAGAGCCGGGCTGCATCTTCGACGTGGATCCACGGCAGGTATTGCCGCCCCGATCCCATCCATGCTCCCAGACCCAGTCCGAAGATTCGCTTCATCAGGGGATAGATCCCTTGCTCGTCGTCCAAGACGAGTCCCAATCGGAGACAGGCCGTCCGGATGCTAAGGAGGGAGGCCTTCATCGCTTCGGCCTCCCAGTCTTGGGCGACTTCGGAGAGAAAGCCGCTGCCGGGCGATGAACTTTCCGTGAGGACTTCATCGCCCCGGTTGCCGTAGTAGTCGGTACCCGAGGCACAGAGAAAGACGGCGGGCTTATCTTTGCGAGCCGCCAGGGATTCCACCAGATGCCGTGTGGTCAGAACCCGGCTGTCGCGAATGCGGCGTCGTTTGGCTTCTGTCCAAAAACCGAGGGGCGGTTCGCCTGCCAGATGCACCAGGACATCAAGGCCGGAGACATCGACCGGTTCGGTGTTGGAAAGCAGGCGGAGAGGGGAGTCAAAAGACGCGGCAGAGGCTGGCTTGCGGGAAAAGCCAATGACCGTGTGGCCCTGCTTGGATGCTTCCTCGGCGAGTCGCCGCCCGATCAAGCCCGTAACCCCGGTGATGCCGATGCGCATGGACTTAAGTTGAAGAACAGATTTACGAACAGCAACTCCAAGTTCCCTTGCCCCAGCCCTCCCGCGATCACCTTGCCCTTTCCTTCATCCGAAGTTTTATTTGTATGGATAAACCATACAAACAAAAGAACGTCTGTGGGGTCTACGCCTGACTCTTGACGTCATGATCTTCGTGCTCAATCCGGGTTTTGGGTTTGCTTTATGGAATAAGGCCCGGTATCCGCCTCGACGGGGCTGAATACCTCTCCTTCCGGTAGTTGACACCTTCCCCGGCGCGCCCATCTTGATTGATGTCCACCACCCACCGGTTCCTCGTCCAGGCGCGGCTGCGCTACCACATCCAACCCGCGGGGTGGATGTTGTTGAACATGGCGGTCGCCCACTGCGGGCACCAGCGGGTGATTCGCGAATCCCTCCTCAACAGCGCGGGCCTGCCTTTCCGGGAGCAGGTGGCCCCCGATTCCCGCACCCGGTTCCATGGGGTCAACGTCCCGCCCGGGGCCTTCGAAGTGACCTACGAGGCCGAAGTGGAACGAACCGAGGTCGACTTCGCGGGATCGTGGGAACCCTTGGAGGCCTCGCTGGTCGATCTGCCAGTCGACGTGGCGCGGTTCCTTTACCCGAGCCGCTACTGCGAATCCGACAAGCTGGTCCGCCTGGCCGCCAAGCAATTCGGATCCCTCGTCCCCGGTCACAGCCGGGTGGCGGCGATCTGCAATTGGATCCATGACCGGATCGATTACCTGCCCGGGGCCACCGACGAGCACAGCAGCGCGGTCGATTGCCTGATCTCCCGCGCGGGCGTTTGCCGGGACTTCGCGCACTTGGGCATCCCGGCGCGCTACGGCAGTGCCTACGTCCACCAACTGCCCTACCCGGATTTCCATGCCTTCTTCGAGGTCTGGTTGGGCGACCGGTGGTGGTATTACGACGCCACCCGCCTGGCCCCCCAGGCCGGATTCATCCTCATCGGGGGCGGCCACGATGCCGGCGACACCTCGGTGGCGACGATGTCGGCGGGGGTGCAATTTGAGTCGATGGAAATCCAGGTGCAGAAGCTCACCCCCATCGTACCCGCCTACACGGCATCGCCCATCTCGTTTGAGTAAAAGCCTCGGTGGGGCTTCCGTGGGGCGGTTCTTGGAAAACGGCGATCTTGTGTTTTTCAGTTGATTCATTCGCATTTCAAGTCCTTGATCAGCAAATGAATAGACTCGACATAGAATGCTAAGCGCTTAGAATGAATTTGTGAATCATTCCACCTTCAGTCGCAGGGGAGGAAAGGGGCGTTCTGCGGCCAAGACGGCGGCGAATCGTCTCAAGGCCGCCGCCTACTGGAATGCCGTTCGTGCGGGAGAAAAGCCCGCTCCCCGACGCTTGCGCACCCCGCCCGCAGCGGAGGTCGTCGGGCAGAAGCTGGCGGATTATTGCCGTCAGGCTGGCATCATCCAACTGGAGGTCTTTGGTTCCAACGCACGGGGCGAAGCCCGGCGCGGCAGCGACGTCGACCTGATCGCCACCTTTGCCGCCAATCCCGGCCTGCGATTCTTTGCCATGGAAGGGGAGATGTCGAACATCCTTGGGGTGCCGGTCCACCTGTTGACACGTGATTCGGTGGAGCAGATGCCGAATCCCTACCGTCGTGCTTCCATCCTGGCCGATCGGAAAGTGATCTATCGCGGATAAGCCCTATGTGCCCGCTCAAATCCCCGGACGCCTATCTGCACGACATGCTCGAAGCGGCGCGGCTGATCCGCAGTTATACGGCCGGGGTGACCTTGGAACAATTCATGGGCAACAACGAGAAGCGGGATGCGGTGGCCTTGAGAATTTCCGTACTGGGCGAGTCCGCCCACAAAATCGGAAGAGAGATCGAGGACACCCTGCCCGGGATTCCTTTCAAAAGCATCCGGGGCATGCGCAACCGGATCGCCCACGATTACGGAGTGGTGGATTTTCAAATTGTCTGGGCCGTGACCCAAGAGGAGATTGAACCCTTGATTGCCGTCCTTGAGCGTTACTTCAAGGATCGGCCAAGGCCTCTGGAATAACGGGGGAATCACCGGATGAATACTTTATTTCTTGTTACACGGATCTTGGCGGCCCTGGCCTCCGTGGCGGGGCTTGCACTGGCTGGGTTGATCTGGTTCGTGCGCGATACCCTGCAACTGGCCAAGGAGGGGGTGGGGGTGCTGGGGTATGTGATCCAACTCTTCACTTCCGGATTCACTCAGGGCACGGCGCCTGAGCAAGTCGGTTCCGGCTGGATAAGCGCGCTGCCGCAGGCCGGATTGGCCGTGCTCTTCCTGGCCATGCTGGTGGCCGTCTTCCTGCCCGAATCCCGTCCCGTCTTGCATGCGGTGGGACTGGCGGTGGCCCTGACCGCCGGGGCCTTGCTTTTCTGCGTCTTCACCACACCCCGCCTCGAAGTCCTCACCCTGCCCCTGCTGCTGGTCTGGGCTGGCTACTACCTGATAGCCGTTTGGAAAAAGTAGGGTGAGGAGGATTCAGCCTAGATCATCGAGCCACATTTGTGCCGACTATTCCTAATTGCGGTCGGATCGATGATACGGGGACAGGCGGGTGACATCGCCTAGGCGGCATCCGGGCTTCATAGCGCGGGAATCCAGCCGGACCAGATCGCCCCGTTTGTGGGGGGGCTTTTTCCACGAAGCCAAGCAAGCAACCAGCCCCGAGCACGTGGAGAACCTCCTGACCCACCTCCCGATCCTGCAAGACCTCCTCGCCGGCGGAGCGCAAAAGGGTTAAGTATCGCTAGGCGACAGACTGGGTGGCAAGGGGTGCGCTCAAAGCATAACGATTCAGATTTCAAGGACTGACCCCGCTGATAGCCCGTTGAGAATCAACCCCAAAGACAAAAAGCTGAAATTATAGGTCAAATAAAAAAGCCTAAAAATCTAAATGAGTTAGGATGGATATTTCTTTGCTTGGATTAAAATGTATAAATAAAATTTTCAGGTAGATTATTGCTCTACTGATTTGGTTGAAGCAGAAAAAGATGTTGTTATCTTATCTCCGATTTGGGGGTCAAAAAGGAGTCCATAAAATAGTGCGCTATTCATCAGCCCCACCAATGTGGTGATAATAAAAAGATTTCGAAAGAAGGTATTTCCAGTATCCCAACCTTGGGCTGTGCACTTCTTGCATGTCCATAAGGCCAGGAGAAGTGGTCCAACGAATCCATATGCCAGGGAAAAAATAAAGTTCTGAGTTGAAGAATCGAGATTACTAATTCCCAGCCAGTTACGCCACGGTCCCCAAGTTATACTTAAACCATAAATAGCATTGTGCAAAAAAGCAAACAGACTAAGTAGCCAAGCAAACAGGACAGTTCGGGATATTCGCGCTACAGAGTCATCTGTTAATTTTTCATATCCCATGAGAATCACAACAACGCTTGAAAATAGAGGAAGTATGCAACTCAGAAAGGCGGTGATGATTGTTTCGGAAATTTTAAATCCCGCTTCGGAATTTATGCTGTATAGAGCCACACAGAAAAAATACAGACCCATATTGGAAACTGCTAGAAGCAGCACCTCCTTGAGGTCGGCTGGCTCGTCTTTCCAGTAGAATAAAGAAGTGGAACGCAGTATTGAATTCATAGCGAAGGTTTCATTGGATCTGTGTTTCGTAGAGTGATCGATTTAGATATAATTGGCGTCGGTTCGATTATTGTTATTTCAATTTTCTCATAAGGACTTCTCCATTTATCGTCAGTAGGATCACTGGAGGAATTAGTAAAAATAATCAGCACATTGCCTGTTCTGGTTCTGGCCTGAAGAGTGGCCTTTTCGTTAACTTTGGATTGGGTTGTTGTTGGGAAGTTGAAAATCCTTCTTCGGTTGGATGGACTTCTGGTTTCCGGATAATGCCATGAATAAATGGCGTCATATATTCGACCGATTGGTAAGTTCTGACTGTTGTGAAAGTTTATGTAATACTGACGTTTGATTGATTTGTCATCCTGGCCTCGTGTGAAGTAGACGTTATTTATGATATCATCTGTGGTCGAATGGTTTATTGTGTTCGGCTTATAAAAGCGACGAACCAGAAAACAGATGAATTTCGAATTTGTATCATTAGAATACTTGATGGCAACTTCATCACCCTCAAACTTGAGATTGTGTGTCGAGTTAAAAGCTTTAGCCTTCCATTGGGAGTCCATGCGAACCTCGAGTTTTGGGGCCGACATAGCGTGGTTGGCATGGCTCAAAATAGTGGTTGAAATTATTAATATAACATAAATTAGCTTTTTCACTAAACACCTCTTTAAGAAAAGAAATTCATGAGATAAAGTATGGTTAGCAGATTTAATGCCTATTTTGCGATGAGTAGGAGCTTTTTTACGGGCTTAACCCTGTTGCTTAAAGGCGTTGCTGATTGTTTTAATAGTGATTGACGAGTTTTGATAGGAGGTTAACAAATGTGATTGTCGGCAAGTCCACTCTTAACAGTGTATTTTAAGCGCTTGTGTCATTATCATGCTTAGCCATAAATTTGTCAAAGATCAGGAATGGGCCTTTGTGTGTTATCAAGGGTTGGCAATAACATTGCCCAAAGCTACGACAGCGCCCCCAATAGCTCCTGGATTCTGAGTTGCAATTGCGCCAGCTAGGACGACAACAGCCGAAGCAATTTTTACGGCGGACTTAATAGTTTGGATTGTTTTAACCGCATTCTTCGCAGCTTTTATCGACGACTTGATTTTATTAATACTTGTTTGGGCTGTATCCAAAATCGCGCCAACAGCATCTGTTTCTAATCTTGTTGCCATGGTAAGTAAATCCCACTGTTGGTCCGCAAGTATTCGGTCTTCTGCCGATGTGGAGGTAGACCATTTAGCGAGCCTCAGGGAACCGATTTCATTTGCCATTGAAACAAGCTCTTTGCTCAGATCCAAGGCGTCTTGAGTTGTTAATTTGCTCATAAAATTATTCTTTCTTTAGTAGTTCTTTGGCTGCTTCATATAATGCTTTAGCCTGCTTGGCGTGGAACTCAACAGTTGTTGAGAGACGGCCTAAACTCATCTTGTTCCGCTCGTCGTAAAGTTTCTGGTGAGCTTTTGCAATAATGCCGATAGCTTGGCTGTACATAATAGCTGCTTCTTTCTGTGATTCTAATTTAGTTAGGCGAGAGAAATAAACGGAGCGCAAAGGCAGAACGACAGCTGCATTTTCTTTTGTCAAGTCGGTCATGGAAGGGCCTTGGTAGGCCGAGCTCAAGGCTAACTTTTCGGAATCCAATGACTGAACATAAGCAGTTCCAACAATTTGTTGAATTGAGCCTAGCAGGACCTGCAAATCTGCATTGGAGTTCTTTATAATTTCCTTCAGTTTGCCTTGTCTATAACCTTCTGAGGCGGCTTTAGCTATGAGATCGAATAGGGCTGTAGCAGCAGCAGTCTCCTTTTTATCTAAATAGCCTATTTTTTCCAAAGAGCCTCCTAGCTCCTTGCTTTCGGCGCTAAAATCTATTGTTTCGTCGGAGGCTAAAGCGGCTAAAGCGGCCATATAGTCCGTTACTGTTTTATTCAATTCTAAGAGGCGCTTCTGATCTTTGATTCTACGTTCATACTCTACGTGAATACTTTCAATCTGTTCTTTACCTGGGGCATACTCTTTTCTTCGCAGAACCGTTCCGGAATAGTCGGTAACAAAGGCATTGTAGGAGGTCGAATCTGCGCCAGTGTCAGCAAACTTCCTTATGCCTTTGAGATCAGCACAGCCGACCAAAAATAAAAACAGAAAAGCTATTATGCCTGGAGAGACGTTGTTTATTGGGGTATTTTTTTTCATTAATCTTTATTCCTTAAACAGAATCTGTTGGATTTATGCTTTTTTTAATCCGGAAATAGGAGGTTTCCATTCACTTTTTAAGTCGGGTGCCGGACGACCATAGGTTCCTGTGATGGTTGTTCCTTTGAAATGGGAAATGACCAGTTTCTGCACCAGGTTCATCAGGGGAAGAGCCCCGTGCAGGCCAGCCGCTTTTTCGATCGCGCGATCTTTTAACTCCCAGAAACCAAAGTCGTCATCGGTTACGCAGACCAACTCCTCTGTTTTTAAGAAGGCAGGTTTGGCACCCAAATAGGGAACGGTGTTATCCCCGGTTCTGATTCCGGTAGGGGTCTGTTTGCTATCATCGCTTGGTTTTGGTGCCCAGTCATTCTGTATATCGCGTTTTTCATCGATATCAAAATAGGGTTTCCCGCTTTTTTTCGTCACGAGCGTTTGAACCCGTGTCTCTTTGCCGATGCCAACCACGCAAAGCCAATCGCTTGATTGAAGCCCGTTAGCCATTTTGCTCAAAGTCAGCTCATTACAACGCTTGCGTTGGGTGGCGGCGGCATTCAGCATTTTTTCAAAGATTTCTTCGGGTGTGAGCAAGCCCAGTCCATAGGTTTGGGAGTAGGATTTGATGGTTTTCAGAATGGAGGGCTGCCAATTGGTCAGCTCAAACAAATCCTCCTCTAAAGAAGGATCATCCACTTGGACGGCACCCGGATAGCTTGGCAGAAGGTGATAAAGGCCCGGAGTCACACGCGCGGATTCGCGTTCGCGGGAATGGGAGACAACATTCCCCAGCAAATCGATTCCTGTAATGACACGGGCCACGGCCTCATGCGATCCTTGGTAGGGGGTTCCTAAGGTGGCCACTTTGCCGACGCGTTTCTTCGATCCAAAACGCGATAAATAACCGGAGATAATAAGGCCGCCCATCGAGTGGCCGACCAGGTTCACTTTTGGATTTTTGGCGAATTCTGACTTATGGTAATGCTTAAGAAGTTTGGTTCGTTCTATAACTTCCTCAATGAAAAAGTCGAGAACCTGTTCTGTATCTTCAAGTTTTTGCCGCCAATCATACGGAAAAACAAACACGGGCACGGGAGTTTGCTGATTGGGGCTAAGTTCGAAGCGGAGCTGTTCGACCATCTCCCCATAGGGAATCTCGTAACCGCGGGTGGGAAGAATACGCGAGGGCTGGATCGCTTCATATTTGAGGGAATCCGGATGTAACTTGATCCGGTCATAGTCCTGCTTGAGTAGTTTCCAGACATCGGAGGGGTCGAGCGGGTAAAAATCGACAAGCTCAGTTCCAGTGATGCCTGGCAACAATATAACAGGATGCGTTAGAGACATGTAATAACTCCACTTAATGTTTGGTTTCGCCTTGACAGTTGTGTGCAGTTCTTGGTTATTTGGCAACTAGGGGAAACACTCTAGTTCATGGAAATGTCACATTAGGGGGGGGCTATGAGGGAACGCATCCGGTTGCAGGTAGTCGATGATCACCCGGCCATCCATGCCGCGGTGTTGCACATGGCCGACCCGGTCCGTTTTACGGTGGCGGCCAGGGCCCGCAGCGCGGGGGAATCGGTCCGCCAGTGGAAGGCGGAACCTTTGGACGCCGTCGTTCTTGACCTGAGCATGCCGGGAGGAAACGGCGAGGCGGTGATTGATTTCCATCGTCGCCGCGCCTCGGGGGTGCCGATCCTGGTTTTTTCCGGCAGTGCGGATGCCGAGCGGCTGCGGGATTGTCTGCGACGGGGGGCGCTGGGGTGTCTGCCCAAGTTGGCGCCGGCGGAGGAGTTCAACCGGGCTCTCGATGCGGTGGCCCGGCAGCGTCGTAGCTACCGGCCCGATTGTTTGAAGGAGGGTTCCGCCGATCAAGATCGCAAAATCAAGGGCAGGGGAATGGCCGGGGAAGTGTCCCTGAGCCCGCGCGAGCGCGAGGTGGCCCGGGCGGTGGCGGCCGGGTTGAGCAACAAACAGATCGCAGACTCACTCGGGATCAGTCCGGCCACGGTCAATATCCATCGTTCCGGTATGATGCGGAAGCTGGGGTTGCACAATGCGGCCGAAGTGACCCGCTACGTCATGGCCCGGGGAACGGTGGGGCCGGTGTATCCAAGACGCTGAGCTGGATTGGCTCTTAAGCTGAAATTTGCCGGGCCGAGAGAGATCGAGAACGAGAACAATTACGGGTAAGGTTGGCAGATCAATCGTAGCATGCGCTAACCTCAGCGGTTCGCGGGATTCCCCGCGATGCGGAGGGCGGCGTAAGCAGCCCCGAAGCCATTGTCGATGTTCACCACAGTCAATCCGGAGGCGCAAGAATTGAGCATCCCGAGCAGGGCGCTCAGTCCCTGGAAGTTCGCCCCGTAGCCCACGCTGGTGGGCACGGCAATGACAGGGCAGGCCACCAACCCCCCGACTACGCTGGGCAGTGCCCCTTCCATGCCCGCCACCACGATGATCACCTTCATCCGCCGGAGGTCGTCTTGCACAGCCAACAGACGGTGCAGGCCGGCCACGCCGATGTCGGTGAAGCGGGTCACGGGCAGGCCAAAAAAGGTGCAGGCCTGCGCGGCTTCTTCGGCCACGGGCAGGTCGGATGTGCCGGCCGCACACACGCCCACGGGGAAATCCCGCCGGAAGGCATATCCCCCGATCGAGATCAGGCGCGAAACGGGGTCGTAGTTTGCGCCCAGGCCTTTCAACCCTTTGCGCAGAACCGCAGCCACGCCGGGTTCGATGCGACTGATCAAGACAGGCTGCCCTGCGGCGCGCAGGGTCTTGGCAATGCGGACGATCTGTCCCGGGGTTTTCCCCGGGCCATAGATCACCTCGGCCGCCCCGCATCGCATCTCACGTTCGAGATCGACCCGGGCAAAAGCATGCGGGGTATGGGAAGAGCGGGTGGGGTGGGCCAACTGTGCCGTGCTGCGGGTGCGGGGAGAAGTCCGGGGCATGTCTCTACTTAACACGCTTTCCCTTGCCCGGCCAAGGGGGGATGTGGAGAGGCCATCCCAATCGCCTCGGATAGGCTCTTAGGCCAAACAAAGGTAGATGCCGCAGGCGGTGATGGCCCCGCCGACATAACGAAACATCCGAGCGCTGCCCAGTCGTTGAACCATCAAGCCCAGTCCGATGCCGCAGCCGTGCAGGCAGGCGGTGGCCAGCATGAATCCGAGTCCATAGGCCAGTCCGGAGGCGTTCTCGGGCATTTCCGTGCCATGGGCATGACCGTGGAATAGGGCGAAAAGTCCGATCAGAATGGAAGTGGCTGCGAGTGGAAGACGCACCGCTGCGGCGATGAGCACGCCCAAGACGAGCACAGAGGCCAGGATGCCTTGTTCGACCAAGGGTAGGGGAACGGAAGCCAGACCAAGGAATCCCCCTAAGGCCATGACGCTGACAAAGGTCAAAGGGACCAGCCAGGTGGCCCGCCCGCCACGCTGTGCCGCCCAGAGGCCCACGGCCAGCATGACACAGAGATGGTCCAGGCCGGTGACCGGGTGGGTGGTGCCATGGAGAAACCCAACGGCGTGCCCGGCTCCGGGATGGGCTTGGGCCAGCGACGGCAGGACAAACAACAGCAAAAGGAACGAGAGGGCGTATCTCACCGGGCCAAGCTGGAGCGGGGTTTGTGCGGGGGAAGGCTTCATGGGGCTTTTTATCTGTTTTTTACCGGCCAAAGTCAATGCGTGTCTGCATCTCCTGGCTGGGACACCCTTACGAATCAAAAGCGCATTTTTAGCCGTCGCCCCGCTCCCATCCATCGGAATCGTTCGCAATTCCTGCTAGAACTCAGACAGGAAGACGGGAAGACAGGAAGTTTTGGCATCGGGCTTTGATGGACCACCAGACCCTTAGACATTTGCCTCGCCAGAAAGGCAAAATTTGCCCAGTTTATGGCCATGAAGCTCGAACGGATTTTGGTTCTCGATGACGAGGATGCGGTCCGGGCGGTGATGACGGATTTGTTGCGCGAATTGGGCTACACGCCCTTGGCGGTGGCCACGCTGCAGCAGGCGCGCAGCCTGCTCAAGCAGGACAATTACGACCTGATTCTTTCCGATGTCCGGTTGTCGGACGGCAATGGGCTTGATTTCCTCCAGGAAGCGAAGCAGATCCAGCCCCAGACCCGTCTGGTGGTCATGACCGGTTATGGCAGCTTGGACAGCGCGGTGGAGGCCATCCGCCTGGGGGTCTTCGATTATTTGTTGAAACCGATCAATTTGTCGCGGTTGAAAGTCACACTGGAGCGATTGGAGGAAATCGGCCAGTTGCAGAGCGAAAACACGTACCTGCGGCGCGAGGTCCGGGAGAGTTCCCTTGAGGGCATTGAATGGGGTCGCAGTCCGGCCATGGGGCGGGTGAGGGAACTGATCGAGAAATTGGGAACTACGGATGCCACCGTCATGATCCAGGGCGAGAGTGGAACCGGCAAGGAAGTGGTGGCCCGGGAACTGCATGCCCGCAGCAACCGTGCCACCCGCCCCTTCATCCGGGTCAATTGCGCGGCCATCCCGGCCACCCTGCTCGAAAGCGAATTCTTCGGCCATGAGAAAGGCGCCTTCACCGGGGCCGTGCAGCGGCGGGAGGGTCGTTTCGAAGTGGCCGATGGGGGCACGCTTTTATTGGACGAAATTTCGGAAATACCTTCCGATCTCCAGGTCAAATTACTGCGGGTCCTGCAGGAAAGGGAATTCGAACGGGTCGGTGGCAATAAAACCATCCCGGTGGATGTGCGCGTTCTGGCCACCACCAACCGCAACCTGAAGGAGGAAGTCCGTGCCGGGCGTTTCCGCGAGGACTTGTACTACCGGCTCAACGTGGTGCCGATCGACCTTCCCCCGCTGCGCGAGCGCGGTAACGACATCCTGCATCTGGCGGAGCATTTTCTCAGATCTTTTTCGCGCAAACACGGGAAGGCTGTCCGTTCGTTCGATGCAGCTGTCAAGTCCCGTTTGCTGGCCTATTCATGGCCGGGCAATGTCCGCGAACTGCAGAATGCCGTCGAGCGTGCGGTCATCCTGGCCGAGGCCGGCACCGGACTGACGGTCGATGATTTTGCCTTCCCTCACCATGAGCCTTCGGAGGGTGGGCCTTCCTTCCTGGGCAAAACCATCGATGAATTGGAATACGAGGCCATCCGCGAGGGGCTCAAGGCGCAGCGAGGCAACCGCACCCGCACCGCCGAATCCCTGGGTATTTCACTCAGGACCCTGCGCAACAAACTGGCCCGTTACCGGCGGGAAGCCCGAGTCATCGAAGAAAGCCGTGACCCTTCCTTGGATTAGCGGGTCTCCCGTTCTCGTTCTACCAGGCGGATGACATCGGCCACCGGCAAGCCGTGGGCGTTGGCGAGGCGGCGGCAATCCTCGAACTCGGCCTTGCGGCGTACCGAGCCATCGGGAAAGCGGACTTCCTTGACCGCCACCGGACCCCAGGGGGTGGGGACTTCCACCCGGCTGCGTGGCAGCTTGATTCTGGATTCAAGCCGCACGCGCAGGCCGATGGCCGGGGTCAATTTGAGTACCAAGGCGGCCAGACGTTCCTGTTCCGCCGTCGCGCAAAGCACTTCCAGACGGAAGCCACTGCGCCCTTTTTTCATCGTCACCGAACCGACGCCCACATCGAGGGCGCCGGCATCCATCAGGGCTTCGACCGCGGCAGCCAGCACCTCGGAGGTGACGTCGTCGATCTGGGTGGTCAGCACCGCGACTTCATCCCTTTCGTAACCCGGGGCGGGTTCGCTCTGGGTCTTGATCGTATCTCCCAAAAGCATGCGCACGACGTTCGGGCGGCCGGGCAGGTCGCGGGTGCCAAGTCCGTAGCCGATCTTTTCCGTGGCAAAAGACGCCAAGGGGGTGAACGACTCGGCGAATTCGGCCAACAGGGCGGCACCGGTCGGAGTGATCAACTCGAAGGGCACATCGATCTGGGTCAATGGAACACCCTCGAGGATGGCCAGGGTCGCGGGTGCGGGAATGGGGAAGGTGCCGTGTGCACAGGCCAACGTGCCCCGGCCCTCGACGAGGGGGGAGGCCAGCACGCGTTTGATGCCGAGCAGGTGGAGGCCGCTGCAGACGCCCACGATGTCGGCAATGGAATCGATGGCGCCGACC
This sequence comes from Candidatus Methylacidiphilales bacterium, assembly GCA_033875315.1. Taxonomy (NCBI): domain Bacteria; kingdom Pseudomonadati; phylum Verrucomicrobiota; class Methylacidiphilae; order Methylacidiphilales; species Methylacidiphilales bacterium. The sequence goes on along the minus strand of JANRJG010000009.1, from coordinate 47,758 downwards.
TCATGGAAATGGATTTCCTCGATTCCGACGCCATGGATGCGTGACTCGGCCAGACCAATGCGGCGGAAGACGGAAATGGCCCGTGACTTGACCAAGTCCGGCAGGTTGGAACGGGCGATGAGTTGTTTGATCGCGGTGAAGGATCGGCCATGCCCGTGCGCAGTGTCGTGTGTGTGGCCATGATCATGATCGGGATGGTCATGGTGATCGTGGGAGTGGGAGTGGGAATGACCGGCCTGGCCGCAATCATGGTGATGGACCTCGAAGTTGAGGTGGGTTCCGGAAATCCCACAACGGGTTTCCCGGTGGGTGTGCAGGTGGACATGTTCCTCCAGACGAAGCGAGGCAAGCGACTTCTCCACCGCCTTCGGGTCCAGCCCGAGGTCAAGCAAGCCAGCCAGAAACATGTCGCCGCTGATTCCAGAAATGCAATCCAAGTAAAGGGTTGAGGCCATCAACCATCAACATGCCGCATCCGGGCAAAATCGCAGCTTTTTTCCTTTTCCTTTTGACGGCTGGGGTGGGTTCTGGAACCTTGGTCGCACTCCATGAATATCCACGAATACCAGGCCAAGGAACTGATGGAAAAATTCGGCGTGGCCACACCGCGGGGCCAGGTCGCCCGCACCCCGGATGAAGCCGACCAAATCGCCCGCCCGATGGGCAACCGGCTTGTGGTCAAGGCTCAGATCCACGCCGGTGGTCGCGGCAAGGGTACGTTCAAGAATGGTTTCCAAGGCGGCGTTCAACTGGCCAAGACCGCCAGCCAAGCCCGCGATTATGCGGAGAAAATGCTCGGCAACGTCCTTGTCACCCACCAGACCGGTCCGGTCGGCAAGCAGGTCAATGCGGTCCTCATCGCCGAATCCGTCGAGATCGAACGCGAAATGTACTTCGCCATCGTCATGGACCGGGCCACCAGCCGCCCGGTCATCATCGCCAGCCAGCAGGGCGGGATGGACATCGAGGAAGTTGCCGCCCACAACCCAGAGGCCATTTTCCGCGAGCCCATCAACCGCGCCCTCGGACTCCAGCCTTACCAAGCGCGCAAGCTTTCCAAACTCCTCGGTTTCACCTCGGAGCAGATGCGCGATGCCAGCCGCCTCTTCCACGCCGCCTTCCGCATGTTCATGGACTGCGATTGCTCCATGATTGAAATCAACCCGCTCGTTGTCACCAAGGGCGGCGAGGTACTGGCCCTCGACGCCAAACTCAACTTCGACGACAACGCCCTCTTCCGCCAGGAAGCCATCCTGGCCATGCGCGATGAAAGCGAGGAAGACCCCCGCGAAGTGGCCGCCTCCAAGGTCGGACTCAATTACATCGGCCTCGACGGCAACATCGGCTGCATGGTCAACGGCGCCGGACTGGCCATGGCCACCATGGACATCATCAAGCATTACGGCGGCGACCCGGCCAACTTCCTCGACGTAGGCGGAGGCGCCAATGAACAGCAGGTCACCGAGGCCTTCAAGATCCTCGTCGCCGACCCCCAGGTCAAAGCCATCCTGGTCAACATCTTCGGCGGCATCATGAAGTGCGACACCATCGCCCGCGGCGTCATGGCCGCTGTCAAAACAGTGGGCTTGCAGATTCCGTTGGTGGTGCGCCTCGAAGGTACCAACGTTGAGGAGGGCCGCAAACTCCTGCAGGAGTCCGGCCTCAACCTCATCGCCGCCACCCAGCTCTCGGAGGCCGCGGAAAAAGTCGTCCAGGCCGTGAAAGGAAAATAAGCCATGTCCGTTCTTGTCGATAAAAACACCCGTCTCCTCGTCCAGGGCATCACCGGCAAGTCCGGCGCCTTCCACGCCAAGTATTGCCAGGAATACGGCACCAACATCGTCGCCGGCGTCACCCCGGCCCGCGGCGGTGAAACATGGGAGGGCAAAGTCCCGGTCTTCGACACCGTGTTCGAGGCCAAGCGGGAAACCGGCTGCAACGCCACCATGATTTTCGTTCCGCCGCCCTTCGCCGCGGATTCGATCATCGAGGCCATCGACGCCGGCATCCAGCTGGTGGTCTGCATCACCGAGGGTATCCCGGTGCAGGACATGATGCGGGTCAAGGTGGCCATGCAGGGTCGCCATTCGATTCTCATCGGCCCCAACTGCCCCGGCATCATCACGCCCGGCCAGTGCAAGATCGGCATCATGCCCGGTTACATCCACCGCCCGGGCTCAATCGGGGTTGTTTCGCGCAGTGGCACCCTGACCTACGAGGCGGTCTGGCAGTTGACCAGCCTGGGCTACGGCCAAAGCACCTGCATCGGCATCGGCGGCGACCCCATCCACGGCATGACCCACCGCGATGCCATTGAATACTTCAACGCCGACCCCCAGACCGAAGCCATTGTCATGATCGGCGAAATCGGCGGATCGGAAGAAGAAGAAGCCGCCGCCTACATCAAGGAACGGGTGCGCAAACCGGTGGTGGGATTCATCGCCGGAGCCACCGCACCGCCCGGCCGCCGCATGGGCCATGCCGGCGCCATCATCTCCGGGGGCAAGGGTACGGCGGCGCAGAAAATCGCCGCGCTCGAGGCCTCGGGCATCGCTGTTTGCAAGACCCTGGCTGACATCGGCCAGACCATGAAGGGTCTGCTCCGCAAGTAGAACGCGAACAAGAACGCGCTTCTCGGTTGCCTTCCGGCATGGTCCCCATAAGATGGAGACTTATGCCCGTGACTGCCAAAGGACTGGAAGGAATCGTTGCCACAGACACCGCGCTGAGCGATGTCCTCGGGGTTCAAGGTCAGTTGATCTACCTCGGCTACGACATCAACGAATTGGCGGGAAAGGTCTCTTTCGAGGAAGTGGTCTACCTCCTCTGGCACGGCCACCTGCCCACACGCAAGGAACTCGAGTTCCTCAGCACCGAGCTTCGCAGCGAGCGGGAACTGCCCGAGGGTGTGATCAACTTCCTCCGCGATTGCCCCAAGGACGCCAACCCCATGGACGTCATCCGCACCGGGGTTTCGATGCTCGGCCTGTACGACCAGGGTCAAATCGGTGAGGATGCCCTCGAACCCAATCGCCGCCGGGCGCTTTCCATCACGGCCAAGATCGGGGTCATGGCGGCCTATTTTCACCGTGCCCGCCAAGGACAGACCCTGCCCCCGATCCGTTCGGATCTGGGTGAGGCGGCCCACTTCCTCTACCTCATGCGGGGCAGCGATCCCGGCCCCGAGGCCGTCCGCACCCTCGACATGGCCTATGTGCTCCACGCCGACCACGGCATGAATGCCTCCACCTTCTCCGCCCGGGTCACCGTATCGACCCTGACCGACATCTATTCCGCCGTGACCAGCGCCATCGGCACCCTCAAGGGACCGCTCCACGGCGGGGCCAACGAGGGCGTCATCCGCATGCTCCTGGAAATCGGTTCGGTGGAAAACGTCGAGCCCTGGCTGGAGGAACAACTGGCCATGAAACGCAAGATCATGGGCATCGGCCACCGCGTCTACAAAACCCTCGACCCCCGGGCCCCCCATCTCAAACGCATGGCCGTCCAGCTCACCTCCGAATTGGGCGAGCCCAAGTGGGTGCAAATGAGCGAAAAGATCGCCGCGCACATGCTGGAAAAGAAGGGCTTGCACGCCAACGTCGATTTCTATTCCGCCACGGTTTACTACAGTCTGGGCATCCCTCTGGATCTCTTCACGCCGATCTTTGCCATTTCCCGCACGGCCGGGTGGACGGCCCATGTGTTGGAGCAACTGGCCGACAACCGACTCTTCCGCCCTTCCAGCGAATACGTCGGACCGCCCGTCGGCAAGACCGTTGTCCCCATCGACCAGCGGGGCTGAAAACATCCCGGGGGTGGGATGTTGGTCTGGAGGACCGGGGAAAGGATTCCCCGGCTACAAGGGGAATCAACGATCTGCCTTTTGTAGACGGGGATTCCCATCCGCGTGGTCTTGGCGTTGGATTCTGGGAATCCTGTTGTTTTTTCCCTGCCAGGGCCTAATTTTTTCGGGTGTTGAAGGTCCTGCTCAGTTCCAAGATCCACCGCGCCGCGGTCACCGACGCCTCCCTTGAATATGAGGGCAGTCTCGCCATCGACGCCAACCTCCTCCAAGCCTGCGGCATGGCGGAATACGAACGCATCCTCGTCGGCAACCTGAACAACGGCGAGCGTTTTGAGACTTACGCCATCCAGGCCCCGGCGGGCAGCGGCACCATCAGCCTCAACGGCGCCACCGCCCACCTCGGCAAGATCGGCGACCGACTCACCATCATGAGCTTCTGTCATCTGACCCCGGCCGAAGTGGCCACCCACCAGCCGAGCGTCATCCTCCTCGACGAAAAAAACCACATCCTCCAACGCAAAGGTCCCTGACCGGTTATATACTGACCACGCACATGCGGATCGTTCCCAACGATTAGCCAATCAGCATTCAAAAATCAAAAATCACAATTCCCATGCCCCACACCAAATTGTTCATTCCCGGTCCCGTCGAAGTTTCCGATAAAACCTTCCAAGCCTTCCGCAAGCCCATGATGGGGCACCGTGGCAAAGGCTTCCAGGATCTCTACGCCCGGGTCCAGCCCCGCCTGCGCGAACTCTGCTTCACCACCCAGCCCGTTTTCCTCTGCACCGGTTCGGCCTGGTGCGTCATGGAAGCCTCCCTGCGCAACCTCGTCCGCAAAAAAGTCCTCACCTGCATGAGCGGCGCCTTCTCCGACAAGTGGTACGATGTCGCCCTCAAGTGCGGCAAGGCCGCCGAAAAACTCCAGGTCGAATGGGGCCAGGCCATCCTGCCCGATCAGATCGAAACCAGGCTGGCCACCGGCGAATTCGATGCCATCACCCTCATCCACAATGAGACCTCCACTGGCACCATCAATCCGCTGGAAGAAATAGCCGCCGTGGTCCGCAAATACCCCGAGGTGATGTTCATTGTCGACACCGTCTCGTCCTTCTCCACGGTCAAGATCGACGTGGCCGGACTCGGCATCGATGTCATGCTGGCCGGGGTGCAGAAAGCCATGGCCCTCCCGCCCGGGGCCGCCATCTTCACCGTGTCCGAGCGGGCCTTCGCCCGTGCCGAGTCGATCAAGGACCGGGGCTATTACATGGACTTCGTCGAGTTCCGCAAGAACGCGGAGTCGAACATGACCCCGACCACCCCGAGCATCTCCCATTTTTACGCCCTCGAAAGCAAACTGGAGGATATCTTCGCCGAGGGTCTGGAGCAGCGTTACGCCCGCCACCGCGCCACCCGCGCCCTCGTCCACGCCTGGGTCAAGAAGCACGGTTTCGCCCTCTTCCCCGGCGAAGCCTATGCCTCGCCCTCATTGACCTGCGTCAAGAACGTCCCCGGCATCGATGTGGCCAAGCTCATTGCATGGCTGAAAGAAAACCACCACTGCATCATCGACGGAGGCTACGGCAAGATCAAGGGCACCACCTTCCGCATTTCCAACATGGGTGACGAAACCGAGGAATCCATCGGTCAGTTGCTAGGGTGGTTGGACGAGGGCCTCAAAACCCTGGCCTGAGGCCGCGCCTTTTTCAGATTGTCATACCAAATAGAATTGACCTCTCGAAAGAATAAGCGGGAGGGCGAGGCTCCTGCCGAGCCGGTTTGAGGTCTATCTTTCAAGGGCGGCTCAGCAGGAGCTTCGCCCTCCCGTAAGGCACTTTGTCGCCCATTCAATCCAATTGTGTATAAGACGGGGATTCCCATCCCCGTTGCCTTGATGCTGCCTCAGGCCTTCCGGCCTTCGTCGAAATCGATGTAATCGAACATGGTTTCGATGTCGGTGCGGTGGGCGGCGTTGGCTTCCTTCAGCCGGAAGAGGAGACGCTCGTGCGCTTCATCCTTCCAGCCCCGCTTCCTCATGAAATCGTTCCAAACTTCGATGTCGTCGTCTTCGAGCACCCGGCCCTTTTGCTGCGCCCAGGACAGGATTTCCTCGTCCGTCCCCCCTTGGAGCGTGCGGGAGGTGATCTCATCGTAACCCACGCGCAGCAGGCGGCAGCACCGCAGGTCGAAACCCTGGCCGAGATTTTCAATGTAGTCGGCGGTGAGCCTGCCCTGTTGGTGCAGGCGGATCTTGTCCAACATGCGGCCGAAATAGACCAGACCATTGACCCTATCGTAGGGACTGCGCAAACCGGGGATGTTCATGGCATGATTGAAGCAGTTGCGGCACGCAAGGCAAGGTCAGGGGTGAGGGGAATCCTTGTCCAAAACGGGCAACCTCCGGGGCTCAATTCTTCTTTGCCGGTTCCCTGGCCTCGGCCCCTTCCACCGGGACGGTGAAGGTGGCCAGGAGCGGACGGTGGTCGCTCGCGTTGTAGTGGTTGTATTCCGGGCCGTCGGTCTGGTTGTGGCGGTAGACGAAGGATTTCTCTTTTTTCCAATCTTGAAACAATTTCTGACTGACCACCATGTAGTCCAGGCGCTCGTAACTCTTCTCGGGGATGTAGAAGTGGGTCCACCAATCCCCCAGCCAGTCCTGCAGCCAGAGGTCGTAGAAACGGATTTCGGCCGATTTGGGGCCCAGGATCGTACCCACCGCCTTGCTGCGTGGGGTGTCGTTGAAGTCACCCATGGCAATCAGACGCTCGTCCGGGTTGGCCTGGACCGCCCGCGTCATGGCCCCGCGCAGGATGAGGGCTTCATTGCGACGCACGAAGCCGTCGCCCAATTCCTCGGCTTGGTCGCTGACGATCTCGGGGAAGGGACGCTTGGACTTGAGATGGACCAGGAGAACCCGCACTTGGAGACCGGGCCGGACTTCGATGACCGACTGGTTGATGCCCCGCTCGACCTTGCGCTGGACTTCGCTCGTCACCTGGGTCTTGGGATCTTTGAAGGTGGCCTTGTACGTGGCATCCGTGAGGTGCTCGGTGCGGACGATGGGGAACTTGGAAAGCAGGAGTGTCTGGATGCGGTCGTCCTCGCCGCGGCAGTCGCTCAGATGCGGGTAGTCCAGTCCGGCTTCCTTGAGCGTCGACTGCATGAGCTTGACGTACTTGTCCTCCGGGTCCTGGAGGATTTCCACCAAGCCAAGGATATCCGGATTGAGGCGTTTGAGGATGGCCACCATGGTGCGGATTTCCGATTCTGGCTTCATCGCGGACTTGACCGGCCTGTCGTTGATGAAGCGGTCGGTGACGCCGAAGTTCTGCACGTTCCACAGGCCGATGGTGTAGGTGTCCTGCGCCGGGGCCACTGCAGGCAGCAGGGCGGCCAAGAGCAGGAAAAACGTCAGATGGAAGGGCAGGATCGCCGGTGATTTGGAACGATGCATGACCCGAGCATTGCCCAAGCAAATGATTAAACAAACCCGAAAATGTGACGAAACCAAGACCCCGGTTTCAACCCTGGGCCAGTTCCGCGGCCTCGCGGATGACTTCGGCCATCGTCGGGTGGGCGTGGATGGTCCGGGCCAGATCCTCGGCACTGGCGCTGAATTCCATCGCCAGTACGCACTCGGCAATGAGTTCGCTCGCGTTGCTCGAAACGATGTGGACACCGAGAATGCGGTCGGTCTTGGCATCGGCCAGGAGCTTGACGAAACCCTCGGTCTGGTCGACGGCCTTGGCCCGTCCGTTGGCCATGAAGGTCCATTTGCCCACACGATAAGCCGTGCCCTTTTCCTTCAGTTGTTCTTCGGTCAGGCCGACCGAGGCGGCTTCGGGCGAGGTGTAGACCACATTCGGGATGGTGGCGTAGTTGACCGGTGCGGCTTTGCCCGCCAGCCGTTCGGCCAATGCCCGGCCCTCGGCCTCGGCCTTGTGGGCCAGCATCGGGCCGTCGATGACATCGCCCACCGCATAGATACCGTCGACGGATGTTTTGCAGTGGGCATCGACCGCGATGCGGGCCTTGTCGGTCAACTTGACCCCGGCGGCCTCCAGGCCCAGACCGTCGGTGAAAGGTTTGCGGCCGACCGCGACCAGAACCTTCTCGGCTTCGTAGGTTTGTTCGACCCCTTCCTTCATGGCGGTGACGGTGACTTTGTTTTTGCCGACCTTGGCTGCCTGGACCTTGGTGTTGAGATGGAAGACCATGCCCTGTTTCTCGAAGCTGCGCTGGAGCGCGGTGGAAACCTCGGCATCGAAACCGGCGGCCACGCGGGGGAGGAACTCGACCACCGTGATCTTTGTGCCCAGCCGGGCCCACACCGAGCCCAGTTCCAGACCGATGGCTCCGGCACCGATGATGAGCAGGGACTTGGGTGTTTCCGGGAAGGAGAGTGCCTGGTCGCTGCTGACAATCGACTGGCCGTCAAACTTCATGAAAGGCAACTCGATCGGAACGGAGCCGGTGGCGAGGAGGATGTTCTTGGCTTCCAGTTTCTGGGTTCCTGTCGGAGAAGAAACTTCGACCGTGGTGGCGTTGAGGATTTTGCCGGTTCCCTCGAAGCGTTCCACCTGGTTCTTTTTGAAGAGGAAGTCGATGCCCTTGGCCAGGTCGTTGACCACTTTTTCCTTGCGGGCCATCATGGTGGGGATGTCGATGGAGATTTCCCCGGCCTTGATGCCATGCGCGGCGAAGCGGTGTTGGGCGTAGTGGAAGTGTTCGGAGGAATTGAGCAGCGCCTTGCTGGGGATGCAACCCACGTTCAGGCAGGTGCCACCGAGGTTTTTGCGTTGCTCGACCACGGCGACCTTGAGGCCGAGGTGGGCGGCGTGGTTGGCGCAGACATAGCCGGCGGGTCCGCCGCCGATGATGAGGAGGTCATAGGACATGGAAGAGAGCTTACCGCGAAGGCCGCCGGGCGCGCGAAGATTTTTTTCACCGTGGTTCCTTCCTCCCCGGATGGATCAGGTGGCAGACCCCGGGTCGGCTTGGGCAGGCTTCCTGATCCTGCCAGGCCCGCGGAAACGTCCCGTAGGGGGGCTGGGATGTCCCGGCCGGGCGTGGACCTTACTTCACCTGATCTTCGCTGAATTTGCTTCTCTTCAATTCGGTCTGTTCCGTCTCCTGGAACAGAATGTTGCGGGGCTCACTTCGCTCGGGCTTCCCCGCCGACCGATCAGGGCAGGGGAAAAAGGGGGACGGGCGACCGACGGGACTTGAACCCGCGACATCCAGATCCACAATCTGGAGCTCTAACCAACTGAGCTACGGCCGCCGTGGAATCTTCGAAGATAGCGCGGGCGCGGATGACATCAACCCTAAAGTCCGACGCCCTGGATGCGGGCCCGGGCGGCGGCCAGGTCGGCGGCGGGATGGATTTGCCAGACGGAACGCAGTTCCGCGGTTTCTCCCTTGCGCAGGCGGCGCAGGGGCCCGAGGGTTTCCACCTCCAGCATTTCGCTGTTGGTAAAGAATTCACAGTTGACCCCGAAATCCGGATAGGACGCCGCCGGGTCGAGGTCGACGGTGGTGGTGAAGAGGTGGCCGTGGTTCCAGTATCCGAGTGGGCCGGTGCTGTGGCGCAGTCCGATTTTGATCGGTTCGCGGCCGGCTGTTTGCCGCAGGGTCCAACAGGTGGCGTTCATGTCCAGGCGGTCGTCGGTCAGATCGACGTAGGGCCAGACGACGAGATTGCGGTTGGGAAGCAGGTCGATGGGGTGTTTGCCCAGGGGAGGTTGGGGGATGAGCGCGGTTCCACCCGCATCCATGACGCTCAAGGCCCAGGGGGCGACCTCGAGGTCTTGATCGCGCAGGGAGACCAATCGGTGCAGGACTTCGATCCGTGCCTGGTCGGGCGAGGGCAGCAGGTCGATTTCACGTCGCCAGCCCGGGCCGGCTTCGTCCGGTGCGATGAGGCGGAAGCCTCCGCCGGGCAGGGTTTCCAGGCGGACGGGTTGGTTGTCGGGCAGGTAGCAGTAATCGGCTTCGGGAGCGACCCAGAGGCGGTGGCCGCCCCAGATGAGCCAGTCGCCGCTCTGCGGGTCGGATTGCTTGGGGACGCGCAGTCCGGATTGGGCGGTGAATTCCTTGAACAGGTTGGGGCCGTCCGGCGGGCCGAAGAAGAGGATGCGGGGCCCGACCTCGAGGGTGGCGATGAGGCGGAAGGCGCCGTTGGTGAGTTCGAGGCAGCGGTTCCAGCCGGAGTAGGAGATTTCGCGGTGCATGGGGAAAGCATGTTGGTGCGGGGTGGGGGGACAAGAAAAATCCCCCCAGCTTTCCACATTGTCCGGGAGGGTGGGGTGGGCTAGGGTGGGGGGATGAAGGCGTGGTGCGCGGCGATCCTGCTCGGGAGCCTGGCCGGGTGGGCCCAGGCGGAACTGGTCTCCAAGGTATTTGTCCTCGGGGATGCCGACCCGCATGAGGTGGAGGCGGCGGTGAAGGCGACGCTTTCTTCCAAAGGCAAAACGGTCTTGCTGCCGAAAGAGCGCAAACTCCTGGTCCAGGACGAGGCGGAAAATCTTCCCATGGCGGAGGCCATCATCCGGCAATTGAACGCACCGCGGCCCAACGTGCGGGTGGAGGTTCTTTACCAGGAGGATTCCTCGCTCCAGGACCGGCAGCTGGCCGTGCGCGGGCGGGTGGGGGGGCGCGACATCCAGGTTGGCAACAGTCCGGGGCCGTCGAACAGTGTGGTCATCAACGGCACCCACAGCCGGACTTCGACCTCGTCCATGTCGAACCAGTTCCTGGTGGTGCAGAGCGGGCGGACAGCCTCCATCCGGGTCGTGCGCGAGGTGCCCTTAGTGGATTTTTTTTATCAGTATGCCCTGGGGCTCGGGTTGCTTACTCCCGGGACCGTGCGTTGGCGTGATATCGGAAGCCAGATGGCGGTGACCCCGCGGGTGGTGGGGGACTACATCGAGGTCGAGTTGGTGCCGCAGATCACGACCTTGGTCGATGCCCGCACGGAGACGGTGGATTTCCGGGGGTTGGCCACGCGCGTGACCGTGCCCAATGGCCAGACCGTTCAGGTGGGGGGATTCCAGGGGGCGGGGGAGGAATTCAACCGGAATTTTTTCTCCGGCGGCGGGCGCACTAACGGGACGCAGTCGTCGGGATTCGGCTTGCGTGCGACCGTCTTCTGACCCATACAGGGGCCGAATCGAACCTGTGCGGACCGTTCCGGTCCGTCCTTTAACCTTTTGCAAGAGACCAGCCAACCTCCAAAACTGCCGCATACGGTCGGACTGACCGGCGGGATCGCCTGTGGCAAATCGACGGTCTGCCGCCTGCTGGCGGCGAGGGGTTGGCGGGTGATCGAGACCGACCAATTGGGGCGGGAATGCCTGCAGCCGGGGCATGAGGGCTATAAAAAAGTGGTTGACGCTTTCGGCCCATCCATCCTAAACACGGACAAGTCTGTTGACCGTTCCCGGCTGGGTCGCATTGTTTTTTTCGACACCGCGCAGAGGGAACGGTTGAATTCCATCCTCCACCCCATCATCCGCAACCTGTGGCAAAGGCAGCTCCAAACGCATGTGGCCTCCCAACCCGGCATACCCGCCGTGGTGGAAATCCCCCTGCTTTTTGAGACCGCGGCCGAGCCCTGGTTCGCCCGCACGGTGACGGTCGGCTGTTCCCCGGAACAGCAATTCCGTCGCATGCGTGATCGGGGTTGGGACCAGGAAGAAGCGGACCGACGTCTGACGGCCCAATGGCCGCTGGCGGAAAAAATGAAACAAAGCGATCACGTGATCTGGAACGACGGAACCCCCGCCCTGCTGCAAGCGCAGCTGGAGCGCATTCCTGTTTGAAGTCCGGGCCGAACGCAAGAAAGCCGACTATGTCCGAAGAATCCTCCCCAGCCCCCGCGCCCGTCGCGAAGAGCGAACCCCTGCCCTCCGAACCCCATCCCCAGCGCGACTACCAGCCCGGGCAGGGCGGTGGTGGTGGGCAAAACCGCGGCTACCGCCGCAACAAACACCGTGGACGCTTCCGCAACCGCGGCGGCCACAACCAGGGCCAGGGAGGACCGCGCGACCTGCCGCGCGACGATTACCACGATGAGCCCCGCGGCAACGGCCCCGATGATGGCCAGGGTCCGGCCGAGGCCGAGACCCCGCTCGATCTGCCGCCCGGCCGCGAGATGAATCTCCGCGAGGTGCAGATGCTCCCGATGGACCAACTGACCGAGTTGGCCCGCGAATTCAAGCTGGAGAACATCGGCACCCTGCGCAAACACGAGCTCATTTTCGAGATCCTGCGCCGCAACGGCTGGGCCAACGGCAAGATGGTGGGCGAAGGCTGCCTGGAAATCCTGCCCGACAACTATGGCTTCCTCCGTTCCCCGCTGCACAACTATGCGGCCGGCCCCGAGGACATCTACGTCAACCCCTCCCAGATCCGCCGCTACGGGCTGAAACGGGGCGACCGTGTTTTCGGCGAACTGCGCGCCCCGGCGATCAAGGAACGTTACTTCGCCCTCCTCTCGGTGGACAAAATCGAGGGCAAGGAACCGGAGAAGGCCAAGGCCCTGATCCACTTCGACAACCTGACCCCGCTCTTCCCGAACCGCCGCATCATCCTGGAAAACCCCAAGGCCAAGGAGGGCAATCTCGCCATGCGGGTGGTCGATCTGGTCACCCCGATCGGTTTCGGCCAGCGCGGGCTCATCGTGGCCCCGCCCCGCACCGGCAAAACCGTGCTCATGCAGAGCATTGCCAACGCCATCAGTGTCAACCACCCCGAGGCCTATCTCATCGTTCTGCTCATCGACGAACGTCCGGAAGAAGTGACGGACATGCGCCGTTCGGTCAAGGGCGAGGTCATCAGTTCGACCTTCGACGAACACCCGGAACGGCACGTGCAGTGCGCCGAGATGGTCATCGAGCGGGCCAAGCGGTTGGCCGAGCGCGGCATCGACGTGGTCATCCTGATGGACAGCATCACCCGCCTGGCCCGGGCCTACAACACCCTGCAGCCGCACAGCGGCAAGATCCTCTCCGGGGGCGTGGACGCCAACGCCCTGCACAAGCCCCGCCGGTTCTTCGCCGCGGCGCGCAACATCGAGGAAGGCGGCAGCCTGACCATCATCGCCACCGCGCTGGTCGACACCGGCAGCAAGATGGACGAAGTCATCTTCGAGGAATTCAAGGGCACCGGGAACATGGAAATCCTCCTGGACCGGGCGCTGGTCGACAAGCGTTGTTACCCGGCGATGAACATCCCGAAATCCGGCACGCGCAAAGAGGAACTGCTCTACCACAAGGACGAAACGCCGCGCATCCACGCCCTGCGTCGTGCGCTCACCGCCCTGCCGCCGGTCGAGGCGATGGAACTCCTGCAGGACCGTCTCAAGAAGACCAAGAGCAATGTCGAATTCCTCCTCGGCATGAACCTGAAGGAGTGATCCCGGGCAAAGCCGCGTTGAAATCGCGTGACTTGGAGCGGTGAACTTCTAGGTTTTTCCTAGTTATGCGTATTTTTGTGACGGGTGCGGCCGGATACATCGGCAGCGTGTGTGTGGAGTCCCTCCTGGCCGGGGGACACGTGGTGCGAGTTTATGACAACATGGCCGAGGGCCATCACGACGCCGTGACCGCTCCGGCGGAGTTGGTGGTGGGCGACCTCCTTGATGGACCCCTGCTGAAAAAAAGCCTGACCGAATTCAAGCCCGACGCCGTGTTGCATTTCGCCGGCCGGGCGTTGGTGGGCGAATCGATGCGCGATCCGGGCATCTACTACGCCGTCAACGTCACCGGCGGTTGCAACCTGTTGGAGGCCATGGTGGCGGCGGGGTGCAAAAAGATCGTTTTTTCCTCGAGTTGTGCCACCTACGGCCTGCCGGAGAAAATCCCGATCGACGAGCGCTGCCCGCAGAAGCCGATCAATCCGTACGGCCACTCGAAGCTCCTTTTTGAGCAGATCCTCAAGTGGTACGAGCAGGTGTACGGCATGGTCCACATCAACCTGCGTTACTTCAACGCCGCTGGCGCGACCCAGAAGAACGGGGAGGACCGCAAGATCGAAACCCACCTGATTCCCATCGTCCTTGATGTGGCCCTGGGCAAGCGGCCGCAGATTGCCATCTTCGGCGACAAGCACAATACCCCGGACGGCACCTGCATCCGGGATTACATCCACGTCCTCGATCTGGCGGACGCCCACCTGCTGGCCCTTGGCCGCACGGCTTCGGCCAGTTACAACGTGGGGACGGGTGAGGGGGTCTCGGTCCTTCAGGTGATCGAAGCCTGCCGCAAGGTCACCGGCCATCCGATTCCCGCGGTGATCGAGCCGCCGCGTGCCGGCGACCCCCCGCGCTTGGTGGCCTCGGCCAACCGGATCAAGATGGACCTGGGTTGGAAGCCGCAGTTCACCAAGATTCACGACACCGTGGCCAGCGCCTGGGAATGGCGCCGGGCCCATCCCCAGGGTTATGCCCGCTAAGTCCGCCACAACCGGCCTGAACAAGAGCCAGGGACCCACCCTGACGGTGGGCCAGTTCTATGCCCTCCACTCCGCCTCCCTCCAGCTCAAACTGGTGGCCGGGGCCGAGGGCATGAACCGCAAGATCACCGAGGGTTCGGTCAACCGCCTCGGTCTGGCCATCACCGGCTTCCTCAAGTACTTCGCCCACCGCCGCGTCCAGATCATCGGCAACAGCGAAATCGCCTACATCCGCTCGCTCAAGCCGGAGGAACGCCGCCAGCGCATCCGTCTGATCTTCGAACACAAGATCCCCTGCGTGGTTTTTGCCCGTAACATCACCGTGCCGCCTTTTTTCCTCGAGGAGGCGGAACGCTTGCGCGTGCCCATCTTCACCTCGCCGATCAAGACCATGCGACTGGTCAACAGCGTGACGATCTGTCTGGAGGAAGACTTCGCCCCCTCCACCAGCATCCACGGCAGCATGGTCGACATCCAGGGGGTGGGGGTCATCGTCACCGGGAAAAGCGGCATCGGCAAAAGCGAGTGCGTGCTGGGCCTGATCGAGCGGGGTTATTCCCTGGTGGCCGACGATGTCACCCGGATCAAGTGCATCGAGGGCCGGGAGCTGATGGGGACGGCCTCGGATTTGACCCGCCATTACATTGAAGTACGCGGCATCGGCATCCTGAACGTGGCCTCGATTTTCGGCGCCAGCAGCATCCGCCATTCCAAACGGGTGGACATGGTGGTGACCCTGAAGGATTGGGCCGAGGTGGAGAACGTCGACCGCATCGGCCTGGACCAGGACCTGTTTGAGATATTGCAAATCAAAGTACCGCATGTCACACTGCCAGTGCGTTCGGGGCGCGACCTGGCCGGATTGGTCGAGGTGGCGGCCCTGGATCAGAAACTGAAAAGCATGGGGCACAACTCGGCTTTTGAGTTCAACCAGAAACTCATGAGCCGGATGTCAGACAAGGAACTTTGAAATGGGATTGATGCAGAAAAAGACGGGTGCCGGTGGTGATACACTGAGCCGGGATTTGGTGGTCCAGAACAAGCTGGGTCTTCATGCCCGACCCGCCGCCATGTTCGTCCGGGTGGCCAACCAATACCCCTGTGACATCCATGTCGAGAAGGACAATGAACAGGTCAATGGCAAGAGCATCATGGGCCTGATGATGCTGGCCGCGGGCTGTGGTTCCCAGCTGAAGATCACCGTGCAGGGCGAGAAGGGGGCCGAAGCCCTCGACGCCATCGAGGCCCTGATCCAGCGCAAGTTCGACGAGGAATAACCCTTTCGGCCACCCCCGTGAACAGGGGGCTTTTCAAATCCCCGGCGGGCCCGTAAGTTGGTCGGGTGCGCCCACCCAAAAAGAAACTTCAGACCGACGTCCGTCTGGAAGGAATTCCGGTTTCGCCCGGGGTGGCGCGCGGTCCCCTGGTGGTGTTGGACCGCGAAGAACTGACCATTCCGCGTGATCCGATCGCTGCGGATGAAGTGCCGGGCGAGATGGCGCGGTTGGAAGCGGCCCTGGTCGAAACGCGCAAACAAATCCAGCAGATCAAAGACCTTCTCTCCGAGTCCATCGGAGAGAAGGACGCCAGCATCTTCGAGGCCCATCTGTTGGTGGTCGAGGATGCCATGCTCATCCAGGCGGTGCACAAGCAACTGGAAACCAAGCACCTGCGGGTCGAATACGTTTTCCACCACATCATCACGCAGTATGCCCAGACCATGCGCGAGATGGATGACCCCTACCTGGCCGAACGCGCCAGCGACATCCTCGATGTGGGCAAGCGCGTCCTCAACAACCTGATGGGCAAAAAACCGGTCGAGAAGTACCATCTGGACCAGCCGAGCATCATCCTGGCCCACGACTTGTCGCCCGGTGACACCGCCCTGCTCGACCGCAGCAAGGTGCTGGGATTCGCCACCGACCAGGGGGGGCCGGTCGGGCACACCGCCATCATTGCCCGGGCCCTCAACATACCGGCCGTGGTCGGCTTGAAGGACGCCTCCTTCCTGCTCTCCGGGGGCATGGATGTGCTCCTCGATGGCTATGAGGGCGTGTTGATCGTCAGTCCTTCGGAAAAAACCCAGTTTGAATACGGCCAGATCGAGATCCGGCGCAACCGGGTCGAGGCCGAACTGGAGACCCTGCGCGACACCCCGGCCTCGACGACGGACGGGCGCAAGCTGGTTGTTTCGGCCAACGTCGAGTTGATCGAGGACCTGCCGCACCTGCGCGAGAACGGGGCCGAGGGGATCGGCCTCTACCGGACCGAGTTTTTGTTCATGAACCGCCTGAGTGTACCCGATGAAGAGGAACAAATGGCGGTTTACCGAAAATTTGTCGAGGCCTCCCATCCGCACCCGGTCATCTTCCGCACCCTGGACTGCGGCGGGGACAAGATGCCTAACAACCTGGGCATGGAACAGGAGCTGAATCCCTTCCTGGGCTGGCGTGCCATCCGCCTGACCCTCCAGCGCCGGGATATCTTCGAGACCCAGCTCCGGGCCATCTGCCGGGCCGGGGCCGGATACCGCATCCGCATCATGTTCCCGATGATCGCCACCATCGAGGAACTGACCGAGGCCAAATCGATCCTCCAGAACGTGCTGTTGGAACTGGACCGGGAAAGCCGCGACCGTTCCCATGACATCGAACTGGGTGCGATGATCGAGGTGCCTTCGGCGGCGCTGATTGTGGACCGCATCGTGCCCGAGGTGGATTTCCTCAGCATCGGCACCAACGACCTGGTGCAATACACCCTGGCCTGTGACCGCACCAACGAGAAGGTGGCCTATCTTTACCAACCCACCCATCCGGCCATCATCGCTCTGATCAGCCGGGTCGTGCAGGCGGCCCACGAGGGGAACATCTGGGTCGGCGTGTGTGGCGAGATGGCGGCGGAGGTTCTTTACACCCCGCTCCTCCTGGGTTTGGGGGTGGACGAACTGAGCATGGGCCCGGTTTTCATCCCGCGGGTCAAACGGGCGATCCAGCGCCTGGATTACGGGCAGATGCAGATCCTGGCCCATTCACTGGCCCAGATGGCGAGCGCCCGTGATGTGCGCGACAGCATCGAGGAAGTGGCCCTGCAGCATTACCCCGAGTTGTTGGAATAGCCTTTGCGCGTTCGCCGCCGAGTTGCGGTTTGACTTTCTTCACCGGACGCTAGGCTGAAGGTGCACCATGTTTTCCTCCGATGACTTCCAATACGCCCTGGAGAACACCAAGGTGATCCTGCCCCCGGAAAAGCGGCTCGAAACGTTCGGCACCTCTGTTCTGAATTACTTCCTCATCACCGAGGACATGGACCGGGTCGATGTTGCGCACGTGCGCGAGGGGTCGATTGTGGCCGAACGTCCGCAAATCATTTCCCCGGAGAACATCGCCAAGTTGCTGCTGGAGGGATTCGGGCCGGAGGCCGGGCGGTTCGCCGAAATGGTCAACCAGAACGCGCAACGATTCGCCGTCCTCAAGTACGGCTTCCGCATCCGCAAGGCCGATATCCGCGGCTACGAAGTCCACGAGGCGATGGGTCCGGTGGCGGGACGGGTGCGCGATGAGGTGAAGGCTCGCCAGGACCCCCTGGCGGCGGTCATCACGGGAATCGAGGAAGGGTGGGAGGTTTGCCTGCTCAAATTCATGTTCGACCTGGTGCAGTCCTCGGGGGAAGGAAATCTGCGCGATCTGCGCGACCGGGGGCTGATTTGACCGGTAAAAATATGCGGAGCTCGGCCATTGACCTGTGCGCCATGAATTTGCAGCCTTCTTCCGTACCGTCATTCCACCTGCGCCCATAGCCGCCATGTTTTCCCGTTTCTGGATTCATCTCGCCGATATCGCGCTTTGCCTGGTCACCCTGCGGATCATCCTGGGTTGGCTCTGGGCCTTTCCGCGTTTGCTCCGGCTGATCATCACGCTGTTCCTGATCGTCGGTGCGGTGTTCCTGATCAACTTCCTGCAACTGCCCCTGGCCGGCCTGCTGGTGCTGCTGTTGATCGTCCCGGCCACGATCATCATCTTCCTTTCCTTCCTGCCCGAGTTGTCCCGCGTTTACCAGACGGCCATCCGCGGCAATCTCTTCCGCGGACGGGTCATGCAGTCGGAGGAAACACTGTCGGAAGTCGCCAGCGCGCTGGAGCAACTGGCCAGCGAGCGCAAGGGGGCGATCCTGGTCTTTCCCGGCCTGCAGGACGCGGAGAATCTCATCAGCGGCGGGGAGGAAGTGGACTGCTCGATCAAACGCTCACTCTTGCGCTCGATATTCGATCCCAACTGTCCCCGCCACGACGGGGCCGCCGTCTTGCGCAACAACCGCATCGTTCGCATCGGGGCGGTGCTGCCGCTGGCTTCCGCCGAGGGAGCCGAGGCCAAGCTGGGCACGCGGCACCTGGCCGCACTTGGTTTGTCAGAGCGGGCCGATGCCGACGTCCTGGTGGTTTCCGAGGAACGCGGGACGGTCTCCCACGCACGCGAGGGCAATCTGCGGGAACTTTCCCCGCTGACCCAGGAAGGGCTGGAAGAACACCTGATCAACATCCTCGGCATGCGGCGCGAACGCGTCCACGAACGCCGGGCGGTGGCCTGGTCGGCCATTCTTTGGCTGACCGCGCTGGTCCTGTCCATTTCCGGATCGTTTGTCGTGCAGAACCTGCGCGACAAGTACCTCGTCGAAACCCCGGTGCTGACCGGCGCGGAAGCGCGGATCCAATTCGTCGAGGTGCCGAAGGAGTATTACGTCGATGGTCTGGCGGTGCAAAGCTGCATCCTGCAACTGCGCAGCCCGCGCAACATCCCCATCCCGCGCAACCTCACGGTGAACGTCGACCTGAGCCGCACGGCCCCCGGTGCGGTCTCGCTCAATCTTTCCCCGGAAATGGTCACCGGGCTGCCCAAGGAAATGGCGGTCGAACGGATCGACCCGCCGCGGTTGAATTTTGTTCTCGAACGCTCGCGCATGCTGGACATTTCGATTGAGCCCGGTCCCGTCACCGGTCTGTCGAAGGAATGGGGTGTGGCGTCGATCAGCGTCCAGCCGAATGTCCTCCAGGCCGTGGTGCGCGACCGCACGTGGAAGGCGACCGACCGGCTGCTCACACTTCCCATCGACCTGAGCGCGGTCACCGCGCCGGGGCCGGTCAACATCGCCGCCCAACCGCTGAACATCCCCGCTTCCATAGAGCCGGCCAACCAGGGCAGCGGACGCAGCGTGCGCGTGTTGCTGGAAATCGTCCCGCGCGCGCAACGGGTGCGCTGAATCCCGAAAGAGTACGGAGTAGGGGACTTCAGGGCACGGGGCACTTGGGCAGATTCCAGATCTGCTCGGCGTATTCCTGGATGGTGCGGTCGCTGGAGAATTTCCCGCAGCGTGCGGTGTTGAGCACCGCCATGCGTGCCCAGCGGTCCTTGTCGCGGTAGGCCGCGTCCACCTGCGACTGGGCCTCGCAGTAGGCGCGGTAGTCGGCCAGACAGAGATAGGGGTCGCCGCCCTCGATCAGGCTGTGGCGCACCCCGTCGAGGACCAGGCCCTGCTCATGGGGGGTGAAGAAGGTGGAGCCGAGCCAGTCGACCACGGCCTTGAGTTCCTCGTCGGCCTCGTAGTAGGTGCGCGGGTCATAACCGCGGGCAAGCAGGTCGGCCACTTCCTCGACCTTGAGGCCGAAGATGAAGATGTTTTCCAGTCCGACTTCTTCCATGATTTCCACGTTGGCGCCATCGAGGGTACCGATGGTGACGGCACCATTGAGGGCCAGCTTCATGTTGCCGGTGCCCGAGGCCTCCTTGCCCGCGGTGGAAATCTGTTCGGAGAGATCGGCGGCGGGGATGATCTTGGAGGCGAGCGAAACGCGGTAGTTGGGCAGGAAGACGACCTTGATCTTGCCTCCAATGCGCGGGTCGTTGTTGATGCGTTCACCGACGGCGTTGATGGCCTTGATGATCGTCTTGGCCAATTGGTAGCCGGGTGCGGCCTTGGCGGCGAAGATGAAGACGCGCGGGTGGATGTCGAGTTGGGGGTTCTGGAGCAGGCGCCGGTAGAGGGTGAGGATGTGGAGCAGGTTGAGGTGCTGCCGCTTGTACTCATGCAGGCGCTTGATCTGGACATCGAAGAGGGCGTCCGGACTGACCGCCACGCCGCATTCGTCCAGGATGAGACGGGCCAGGTGTTCCTTGTTGTGGCGTTTGATGGCCATGAACTCGGTTCGGAAGGTGGTGTCGTCGGCCAGATGTTCCAGTTCGCGCAGGCGATCGAGTTTGGTCAGCCAGCCCTTGCCGATGTGCCGGTCGATGAGCGAGCAGAGGCGGGGGTTGGATGAGAGCATCCAACGGCGCGGGGTGACGCCGTTGGTTTTGTTGTTGAATTTACCGGGATAAAAGGCGTCGAAATCCGAGAAGAGGAATTTTTTCAGCAATTCGGTGTGCAGGGCCGCGACCCCGTTGACCGAGTGGCTGCCGACCACGGCCAGGTGGGCCATGCGGATCATCTGTGGGTGGCCTTCCTCGATGAGCGACATCTCCCGCATCCGGCGCACGTCACCGGGGTATTGCTTCTCCACCTCGATGAGGTGGCGGCGGTTGATCTCGAGGATGATTTGCAGGTGGCGCGGGAGGACTTTCTGGAAAAGGGGCACGCTCCAGCGCTCCAGGGCTTCGGGGAGGAGCGTGTGGTTGGTGTAGCCGAAGGTGCGGGTGACGATGCTCCAGGCCTCGGCCCAGGGCAGGTTTTCCTCGTCGTGGAGGATGCGCATGAGTTCGGCCACGGCCACGGCCGGGTGGGTGTCGTTGAGCTGGATGGCCACTTTGTCGGCAAAGGCGGACCAGTCGGCGTTGTGGCGGCGGTAGCGGCGGATGATGTCCTTGAGCGAGCAGGTGACGAAGAAGTATTGCTGGACCAGACGGAGTTCCTTGCCGTTTTCCGTACTGTCGTTGGGGTAGAGGACCTTGGAGATGGTCTCGCCGAAGTTTTTCTCCTCCACGGCCTGCCCGTAACCACCGCGGTTGAAGGCATCGAGATCGAAGGTCTGGGCGGCGCGGGACTCCCAAAGTCGGAGGAAGTTGACCGTCTTGGTGTCGTAGCCCGCGATGGGGATGTCGTAGGGGATGCCGAGGATGGTGCGGTAGCCGCGCCATTGCGGACGGTAGTTGCCAAGCTCGTCAAAAACATTTTCCACGTAGCCGAAGAGTTTGACCTCCTGGGTGTATTCCGGTCGGACCACTTCCCAGACCTGGCCGTACATCATCCAATCGTCCGGTTGTTCGATCTGGTAGCCGTTGACGAAAGCCTGCTTGAATAGACCGAACTCGTAGTGGATGCCGTAACCGATGGCGGGGTAGTCCTGGGTGGCGAGCGAATCGAGGAAGCAGGCGGCGAGGCGTCCGAGGCCGCCGTTGCCCAGGCCCATGTCGTATTCCTCGTTGCGGATGTCACGCAGGGTGCGTCCGAGACCGAGCTGGCGGACGGCTTCTTTGGCGAGGTCGTAGATGCCGGTGTTGTAAAGGTTGTTGGAGAGCATGCGCCCCATGAGGAATTCGAGGGAAAGGTAATGAACGCGCCGTACGTTGAGGTTGTTGTGTACGGCCTGGGTGGCGAGAAGTCGTGCAAAAATGTGGTCGTTGGCGGCCATGGAAACGGCATACATCCATTCGCGGGGGGTGGCGGTGGAGGGGTCGCGGGCCAGGCGAAGGGTCAGGTGCTCGAGGATCGAGGCCTTGACCGATTCGACGGTGGGATTGGCCAGGGGCGTGGGTAGGGTCGTTTCGGGGGACATGCTATTGCTCCTTGATGAATGCCGGGGGGTGCGCTTCACTGATCATGTGGCCACCTTCCGGTCTTCAGTGAAAGAAAAAACCGTGCCAGATGCGAGCCGGTTGACAACGGGCTTTCTGATGAACCGTTCAGCGTGGTGTGCCGGGTTGCTGGTTCTGGGCGCTTTTCTGCTCTTGGGCACCGGTTGTTCGACGCCCCAGTCCCGTTCCCAGGAACGCGCAAGTTCGTTCGAAAAACTCAGCCAGGACGACCAGCGTCTGGTGCTGAAGGGCAAGATCCGCGAGGGATTGGACGAGGATGCCGTCTACGTGGCCATGGGCCACCCCAGCCGCCGGACCCGGGGCCAGCGTGACGGCAAGGAGGAAGTTTCCTGGATTTACAGCCGGTTGGAGTCGCGGGTGGTGCCTGCCTTCACGCCCCAGGTGGTTTTTGTCAACGGACGGCGTTGCATCCGGGATGTTTATACACCCATCACCGACACCTACTTGGTCGATGCCTTCGAGGTCATGTTCCGCGAAGGCAAGGTGGTTGGCTGGCGCGAGCTGTGATCGTGGTGGATGTTTTTTTGCCTTCCGTTCGCGGCAGGGTCCGCCAAGATCATTTCATGAACCGTTGCCTGATCCTGCCCTTGTTCCTTTTTTCCCTGGTTTCCTCTGCCTTTGCCTTGGATGAGGGGTTGCAGAACATGGTTGATGGCAAACGTTTCATGGAAGAAAACGGCCGCCGCCAGGAGGTCAAGACCACCGCCAGCGGGCTGCAATACGAAATCCTCACCCTGGGGGAGGGAGCCAAGCCCAAGAAGTCGGACAAGGTGCTGGTCCACTACCGGGGAACGCTGATCAATGGCACCGAGTTCGACAGTTCCTACAAGCGCGGCGAGCCCGCCTCCTTCGGCCTGACCCAGGTCATCAAGGGATGGACGGAAATCCTGCAGTTGATGCCGGTCGGCTCGAAGTTCCGGGTCGTCATTCCTCCGGGACTGGCCTACGGCGAGCGCGGTTCACCCCCGACGATCGGCCCGGCTTCGACCTTGATTTTCGATATCGAATTGATCGACATCGCCAAGCCTGTGGTTCCGCCCGGATCGGCCTACTGAGAGATCGCCGGGTCGATCGAGCGGGCGGCGGTTTTTCCGCTCCAAGCGGCGCCCTCGAGCGTGGCGGGCAGGCCGGTATCCGTCCAATCCCCTGCCAGGAAAAGGTTTTCCCAATCGGTGGTTGGACCCGGTCGGGCGGAAGCCACACCCGGTCGCGCGGCGAAGGTGGCATCCTTGGATTTGTAGACCACGTGATGGAGCAGGCGCATCCCGCGTGCCTCCGGGATCAACCGTTCCAATTCCGCGCGCATCCGCAGGAGGAATTCCGGGGTCGGGAGGGCGGCGAGTTCGTAGGCCGCACTGATGACGACCGAGGATAGGAAGACCGTGTCCACCGGGCGTCCTTCGGCCCCGGGAAGGCCGCTGAGTTTTTCCGCCGTTCCTGGATCCACCTGATGGCTGCGGTCGAAGATCCAGTGCAGGGGGGAATCGAGGAAGCCAACGAAGGGTTGGTTGATCAACTGGCGGTCGGTGAACAAATGGACGGCGATGATCGGGGCGCCCTCGATTGCGGCGATGCGGCCGGCCAATTGTGCGGGGCCGGGACCGGATTCGGGCAACAGGGCCCGCAGGGCCGACCAAGGCAGGGCGCTGATGTGGACGCTCCCGGTGATTTCCCTTCCACGTGTCGTTGTGACAGAGGCCACCTGCCGCCCTTCAAAACGCACGCTTTGCACACCCTCGCCCAAATGGAGCGAACCCCCGATGGATTCGAGGAAGATTCTGGCCTCTGGAAGCAACAGGTCACTCAAACCCACCCGGCTGATGTAGATGCTGGAGGCAGATCGGTTGCCGAAGATCGATCGTCGCAGGACGGTCTCGAAGAGAGGCGCGGAGGCACTGGCGATGGGTTCGTTGAGGGCGGCGATGCAGAGGGGTTCCCAAAGCGCGCGGATGGCGCCGGGGGACTGGCCGAGCCGGTTGAGCCAGTGGTCGACGGTTTCCGCGTCACCGGCACCTCCGCCGAAGCGCAGTCGCAGGCCCATGCCGAGGACGGCCAGGCGGTCGCGGGCGGAAAACTCCTTGAAGTTCCAAAGGGCGGATAGGAGATGGAAGGGGGCCGGGGCGGCGGAAGCCTTGAGGACGGAGGCACCGTTGGCGGAAAGGTAGGGAACTTCGATGGCATCCTGGCGGTCGAGTTTGTGCGTAACGCCGAGGAGATCGAAGAGTTCGAGGCAACTGGGGTAACACCCCATGAAGATGTGCTGGCCGTTGTCGAGGATGGTGCCGCTGCGGGCGTCGCTGAAGCTGTGGGCGCGTCCCCCGGCGTAGCTCTTGCTTTCCAGCACTTCGGGGATGTGGCCGTGGAGACCGGCCTGGAGGGCGGCGTTCAGGCCGGCGAAACCGGCGCCCCAAACCGTGACTTTCCGTGGGGGGACGAGCCCGGTCCGGTTGACCCGGGCCCCGTGGTTGCGGGCATGTTGTACGGCAAGGATCTTTTCCCATTTGTTCAGGCGGATGGGTTTTTCGGGATTCGGGAACCCGGCGGCCCGGATCTTGGCCAGGAGGCGGTGGTAGACCTCGGTCATCAGCTCGGCGGCGATGAATGATTTCTTGTCCTCCGGCGGAAGCAACCGGGCGGCCTTGTGGAAAAAATGCTGGGCCCGGTAATACTGCATCCGGTAGAGACGGGTCCGGCCCGCGTGCGGCTCGGTCGAGAGCAGGTCTGCCTCGACAACGCCACAGGCCTCCATTTCCTCCAGTGGGAGGTAAATGCGCCCGTAGGTCACCAGGTCGTAGCGGACGTCGCGCAGGATGTTGGTCAACTGGAAGGCCAGGCCGAGGGCCACGGCGTATTCCTTGGCCGCCGGGCGGGTGTAGCCGAAGATTTCAATCGAGACGAGACCGACGGCCGAAGCCACCCGGTAGCAGTATTCGTGGAGCTCGGCGAATGTCCGGTAGCGGTTCAGGGTCAGGTCCATTTCCACGCCGTCGATGATGTCGAGGAAGGGCTGCGGCGGGATGAGGTGGGCGCGAATGATGTTTTGGAGTTCGCGTCCGTGCGCGGTGGCGGGCTGGCCCTTGTAGCAGGCACGGATTTCCTCCCGCCATTGCTCCAGTTCGGCTTGTTTCACCGACACCGGGCGCGTTTTGTCATCGGAGATGTCGTCGACCAGGCGGCAGAAGGCGTAAAAGACCGACATCGCCTCCTTCTTTTCCCGGGGGAGGGAAACGAAGGAGAGGGCGAGATTGGAGCCGCTCTTGCGGGTGATCTGGTGGATGGACTGGTTGGATTCCATGGGATTCAACTGAAGAGGGCACGCGGGGCCAGGGCCAGCATTTCCCATTTGGGAATCTTGGGTCGCCGGGTCAGGGTGTCGTAGTCCTGCCGCCTTATCTTTTCCAGGATGGTGGTGCCTCCGAGCCAGGTCAGGCGGATTTCCCAGCGCAGCAGTCCATGGAGGTGGCGGGTCAACGGGGCCCCTTGGTCGAAGATCTCCTGGGCCCGGTCGACCTCGAAACGAAGCAATTGACGGAAGGCATCGTTGCAGTGGCCGGCGAAAAGCTGGTCTTCGCTGACGCCGAAACGGTCGCGCGAATCACGGGGCAGGTAGATGCGGTCCTTCCCGAGGTCGACCGAAACATCCTGCCAGAAATTGGCCAGTTGCAGGCCGGTGCAGATGTGGTCGGACAGGAGGTGCAGGGCTTCCTCGCGGTAACCATGCAGGTAAAGGACCAGCCGACCGACCGGATTGGCGCTGCGGCGGCAATAATCCAACACCTCCGGGAAGTCCGCATAACGCCGTTTGACGATGTCCTGCGAAAACGCCGAAAGCAGGTCGTAGAAAAGCGAGGACGGCAGGTTCATTTCTTTCAGGGTGTGGCCCAGGGCCAGGAAAATCCAGGCGAAGCGGGGGTCGGTTTCTTTTCCTTGCAGGGCCAGGTCGAGTTGGCCGCGGAAATACGTCATCTGCTCCAGTCGCTGTTCCGGGCTCGGGGCAGTGGCTGGACGGTTTTGCACCCGCGGGTCGTCGTAACCTTCGTCGGCGATGTCATCGGCGGTGCGGGCGAAGGCGTAGACGGCATGAACATGGGGCCGGATGGAAGCGGGGACGAGCCGGCCAACGGGGAAGTTTTCGTAGTGCGACCGGGCCAGGGCGGTGCATTGGGCGTAGGACTCGGCCAGCGTCATGGAGGGGGGACCATAGCCAACCCGGGCGCGGTCTTCAACGGAAAGACGCGGACGGGGCGATTTTTACCGCAGCCTGGGCCCTGTCGGCGAAGAGCGATGCCGGGATGGTATAAGTTGTTCGTTGCCAGCGAACCTTGGGACGGGGTAGCTTGCTTATCATGCGCGGTTCGATGCTCGGCTTGGATATTGGTTCGTCATCGGTGATTGCTGGAATCCTGAGGGGCAAAACCCTTTTGCGCGAATCGCCGCGGGCATTTTTCCCTTCGCGTTGCCATGGATCGCGGGTCGAAGTCGATCCCGAGGCCCTGCTCGCCGCAGTGGCGCAGGCCATCCGTTCCCTCGGCTCCGGGGTGCGCAAGGTGGAGACCATCAACCTGGCGGTGATGTGTCCGGCCTGGGTGGCGATGGATCGTACCGGACGCGCCCTGACGCCGATGGTGACCCACCAGGACCGTCGGAGTGTGGCCGAGGCCGTGGAATTGGAATCTCGTTTGGGCAAAAAGCGGCATCTGGAGCTGTGCGGATGCCGCCCTTTCCCCGGGGGCATCAGTTCGACCACCTGGGCCTGGTACCTGAAACACGAGCCGGCCCGTCTGCGCAAGGCGGCCACCATCGGCCATTTGAATACCTTCCTGCACCTCCACCTGACCGGGGCGCGGGTCATTGATCCTTCCAATGCCTCGTTCAGCGGACTCTACGAAACCCTCAAACTCGGCGGATGGAGTGAGGAGCTTTGTCACAACCTCGGGGTGGACTCCCGACTTCTTCCCGAAGTGCTGGATTCCGATGTCATCGCCGGGCGGGTTCACGCCGCGGGTGCGGCACGATTTGGGTTGAAGGAAGGCACACCCGTCATGACCGGTCTCATGGACGGGAGTGCGGGCATGATCCACGCCGGGGCCGAACACGGCCGCCTGTTCAACGTCGTGGGTTCCACCGATGTGTTGGCGCTCTGCACCGAGCGGCCCCGCCCGCACGAGCGTCTGTTGACGCGGGCCCTGGGGATCGGCAGGCGCTGGCTTTCCGTCAGCACGCTGGCGGCGGCGGCTTCCTCCATTTATTGGGTGCGGGACCAGTTTTTCCGGGAAATGCCGCTGGCGGAATTTCAGGCCGAGGTGCACCGGCTGGCCAGGGTGGGTCCCAAGGCGGCGGCAGGCGTCACCTTCGAACCCTACATGGCCGGGGAACGCACCCAGATCGAACAAAGACAGGGGCGGTTCAATGGCATCACGCTGGCGACCCAGCGGGGTCATTTGCTCTCCGCCGTCATCGAGGGATTGATCGCCGCCAGTGCCGAGCGCCTGCCCCTGCTCCAGGCCACGGGAACGTCCCTGCAGCCGGTGGTGATGGTTTCCGGGGGGGCGGACCGGCTGGACAAAATCCTCCACCGGGACTGGCCGGGCCAATGGCGTTACCGTGCCGTGACCGACGCCACCATGCGTGGCCTCGGTTCGATCGAACCCCGGGAACGGGTCTGAGCCGGTGGAGTTGCCTGGGAGTGTATGGCTGCCGCGTTGCTTTCTCATCCGACCACTCGGGACTCCTGGTCTTGGTGGGCGGCGCGAACGGTTTGTTGGCTGGTTTTCGGCCTCGTGGCCCGGGTGCGGGTTTGCACCGAGGTCCGCCTGCCTGCCGGACCCTATCTGATCGCTTGTAACCACATCAGCCACTTCGATCCCCCGGTGGCCGGGGTTTGCACCCGGCGCAAGGTGGATTTCATGGCCATGCGGGAGCTCTTTGCCCACCCGCTTCCGGCCTGGGTGTTGACGCATGTCTGCGATGCCTTCCCGGTTTCGCGCGACCGTCAGGACACAAGCGCGGTGCGGACGGCGGTGCGGCGGTTGAGGGCGGGCCGGATTGTTTTTGTTTTTCCCGAGGGGGGGATCCGTTCCGGGGCTGCCTCGGTCCTCGGGGGGGCGCCCCTGCCGGCGGGTGTGGCCAGCCTGGCCCAGATGGCCGGGGTGGGGGTGAGACCGGCTGTCATCCTGGGCACCGACCAGATTTACCGATGGTGGAGTTTGTGGAGACGTCCGCGAGTGTTGGTGGCTTTCGGCGAGGAGCTGCGTCTGGATCCCGCGAAGGATGCGGCGGCGGCGCGGGAGGACTTGAACGGGCGACTTCGCGACGCCTGGTTCGCGCTGCACACGTTGCTACGGCAGCAACCGGATTACCACCCGGGTCTGGAACCCCGTACGGCCCAAGAACGCTGGCAGGAGCCCGCATGAGCAGCGGAGCCCATTCGATCAAGGACCTCATGGCCATCGGGGTGGACGGTCTTTCCTTCGGACTGATCAACGCCCTCCAACTCCGTGCCAAAAGCGGGGCGCATGACGCGGAACAAATGAATGCCTACTTTTCCCGGTGGAGTGGGGGCGGTCCGGCCGATTTCTTTGCCATCCCCGATGGAACGCCCCTGCCGGATCTCCGTGATGGACGGGGCACGGTGGTTTTCGAGAGTCCGGTGGCGAGCGAATGCCCGGAGAACAACCGCGTCCATGTCGACCTCTGGCCCGGACCGCAGGGCTGGGATTCCCCGGTCATGTTCATGCTGCACGGGTTCATGTCGGTCAGCGATGTCGGTTACCGCCTGTGGGCGCAGAAGTTGAACCGGCTCGGCTGGAGTGCGGCCTTTTTCCACCTTCCCTATCATTATGGTCGACGTCCCAAGGGGGCATGGAGCGGGGAAATGGCCCTGAGCGCCAACCTCATACGCACCGCCGAGGGTCTGAGGCAGGCGGTGGTGGAGTTGCGGATCGTCTGCCGGGCCCTGCGCGCACGCGGCGTGCCCCATATCGGACTGTGGGCCACCAGCTACGGGGGCTGGATCGCCGGGCTCCTGGCCCACTTGGAAACCTCCGTCAGCACGGCCTGGCTCTTGGAGCCGATTGTCGATGTGGAGGAGGCCATTTTTGCCTCGCCGGCCACGCTGACCCTGCGGCGGCAATTGCGGCAGCGCGGGATCACCCGCAACCAGGTGGCGCCCCATTGCCACCTGGTTTGCCCGGGCCGGCACCAGCCGGTCATCCCGCCGGAAAACATCCTGCTCATGGCGGGGACCTTCGACCGGATCGCCCCGCCCGAGACCATCCACCGGGTGCACCGGCTCTGGAAAGGGTCCCATTACGCCGAGTGCCGCCAGGGTCATGTGGGCTACCAGTTGATGCCGGAGAGCCTGCGGCTGGCGCAGGAAAAAATGCCGCACCTCTTTCCGGGATGCGGGTAGGCGTCCGCCGGTTCGTCTGGCCGGGGTCGGAATCGCGGTTGGGGCGTCATTGACAGGTTCGTAAATCCCGTCGACTTTGGTGGGGTGAGTGCGGCGTCGCTGGTCATCAATGGGGTATTTGACGAAGCCGTGGTCCGGACTGCGGCCGAGCAACTCCGTGCCACCTGTGGTGGCAGGGCCGGCGCGGCCTTTGCCTTTGTCAGCGAGGATTACCTGCCCGAATTGGAGTCGTTCTGCGATCTGGTCCGGGTTCACGGCCATGTGCCTTCCATCTTCGGCAGCACCGCGGCGGGCCTGGTCGGTGCGGGTCGTGAATACGAGGGAGAATCCGGGGCGGCGCTCTTGTTTCTGGATTTGCCCGGCGCGACTTTTTTTCCGATGGCGTTCGGCCGGGAACAGACCGAGCCCTCCATGACGCCGGAGGCCTGGCACCGGAGGGCCGGAGCCCGGGCGGACGAGGTCAAAGCTTGGGTTGTTTTGGCCAACCCCCTGGCCCTCGGGGTGGATCCGTGGCTGGATTCGTGGAACAAAGCCTGGCCCGGAATCCCCTGCGTCGGGGGGCTGGCCAGCAGCCGCCTCGGCCCGCAGGGCATCCAGGTTTTTGCCGACGGTGAAGTGGTCAGGGAAGGGGGTCTGGCCATCGGCATCAAGGGCGATTTCATCATGCGCACGGCCATCTCGCAGGGATGCAAACCAATCGGCGAACCGCTAACCATCACCCAGGCCCAGGACCATGTCGTGTTGCAACTCGGATTGCGTTCGGCCTACGAGGTCCTGAATGAAGTCATTGGTTCGATGGATGAAGCCGAGCGCGAGCGGGCCAAGGGCAACATCTTTGCCGGTCTGGCCATGAGCGAATACCACGACGACTTCCAAGCGGGGGATTTTCTGGTGCGCAACATCGTGGCCGCAGACCCGGCCAGCGGAGCGGTGGTGGTCGGGGCCTGGCCGCGTGTCGGCCAGACCCTGCAATACCAGATGCGGGAAAAAGACACGGCCCAGAGCGACTATCACCGCATGCTCGATGAACTGCAACGATTGGGGACCCCGATGGCCTCGCTCGTCTTCACCTGCACCGGCCGGGGCAGCCGATTTTTTGGCGAGCCCGGCCACGACGCCCGCATGCTGGCCCATGCGCTGGGGGCGCACCCCTCGGCAGGATTGTTTTGCAACGGGGAAATCGGCCCGGTGGCCGGCCGCACCTTCGCCCACGGCTACTCCGCGACCCTGGCCCTTTTCTACCCTCAAAAGGATAGTTAGATTAGTTCTTCTCCGGGCGGACGAAATCCCCGAACCAACCCAGCCCGTGGGCCCGCATCCATTCCCATGCGGCCTCGCCGACAAAAAACACGATCCAGAAAATCAGGCCGAAATAGAGCACGGTCAGGACCATCCAGAATAGGGCGACCAGGATCATGAGTCCGTCGTCCTCCAGGTTGGCCAGGCAGGCGAAGAGGATGACCAGGGCCGGGAGTGTGTTGTTGAAGGGCACGCCGAAGAAGGGGATGGCCATGAGGAGGCCGGCGAGACAAATGAGGATGCCCCGGAACTGTTCCATCCGCGCACCTTCCACCCAGCGCTGGAGACGGGGGCGGCAGATCCGGTGACCCCACTGCAGGACTTTGCGGCAGGTGAGCAGGAGCACCTTCCAGGATGCGCCGGGGAGTTCGATCTTGCGGATGCTCTCGGGCAACCAGGGCTTGGACTGGCGCCGGGCCATCTGCCAGCCGAGGGCGGCAAAGGTCATTCCCCCGATGGCCGAAAGCGGACCGAGGGAAATCGGTTGGAGGAAGGGGACGGTGAGCAGGATGCAGAGAAAGTCGAAGCTGGAGATTTCCAATTCGTCGAGGGCTTTCCCGACAGAGAGGTTTTTTTCCTCGTTGAGAGTGGCCAGGTGGTCCAGGTGCTGGAGCGTTTGATCGTAGTGTGACATGGTCTGGAGTCCGCGGGATGGTGCGCGACAACGTATCAGGCCAGATAGACCCAGGCAAGGAGGGCAATCCCTAGGGCCAGGCGGTACCAGGCAAAGAGCCGGAAGTCATGGCTGCGGAGGTAGAAGAGGAGCCACTTGACGACCAGGAAGGCGGTGACAAGGGATACGGCGAAGCCGAGGGCGAAGTCGCCCAACTCCGGAATCACGGCATCCGGTCCGCGGTCTTTCCATTCCCCCAAAGCCAGGTAGGCACTGGCGGCAAACATGGTCGGGATGCCGACGAGGAAGGAAAACTCGGTGGCCGAAAGGCGGGAGCAGCCTAGCAACATGGCCACGATGATGGTGGCGGCGGACCGGGAGGTGCCGGGGAAAATCCCCGCGATGACCTGGGAAATGCCGACCAGGGCGGCGGTGGACCAGGCGATGTGGTCCGTGGAACTGCGGCGATGCAGCACGGATTCGGCAAAGAAAATGCCCAAGGCACCGAGGAGGACGGCCCAGGCCACCGGTTCGAGGGTTTCCGGGAGTTTGATGCCCATTTTCCGTGTGATCAGTCCCAGGATGACCGTGAGGAGGAAAGCCAGGGCGAGCTTGCCGAGGTAGGCCTGGGTCTCCCGTTCACGGCAACGCAGGCCCAGATCGAGCAGTCGCCGCCAGTAAATCAGGACCACGGCCAGAACGGCTCCGGACTGGATGCCGACGTTGAAAAATTCCGAACGGGGTGAACCGAAGAAGTGTTCGGCCACGATCAGGTGGCCGGTGGAGGAGATGGGAAGGAATTCGGTGATCCCCTCGATGATCCCCAGGACAATCGTTTCCAACCAGTGCGGCATGGAGTCGGACTATGCACGAGCCGTCGCGGCATGCAACGAGGGAAGCGGGTCAGAGCCCACCCGGCATGGAGATTGGGGGTTGCCATTTTGACTCCACCCGGCGGCGCAGGTCCTCGAACTCCTTGGAAAGAATGGATCTGTTGTCGACCCCCATCTTCTTCTCCGCATAGTCGACCGCTTCCCCGGCCCGTTCCCATTGGGCATCCTCCAGGCAACTGAAGACGTAAGGTTCGACCAACTGGTAGTAAAGGCTGCCCCCGCCCTGGTTGTCGAACTTGCGCACCATGCTCTTGAATTCTTTTTCCGCGGCATTCCAGTCGCCGGAGTCGATTTTTTCAAAGATGGCCCCGGCACCCGCATCGATGCCGAGATCGAAGCGCTTCTTCCGGTTCTCCCGCACGATTTCTTTTTGCAGGGCAGCTGCCGCAGGGTCGCCCGCGGCCTTCAGCAAGACCAGCAACTGTTGCTGGCCCTGCACTTTGAGGTCGGATTGCTTGTCGAAGTTTTTGATCCAGTCTTCGTAAAAAGCCCTGCGTTCGCCGGGTGCCGCCGGCTCCAGCAACCGGGCTTCTTCGATCCAGGGTTGGGGCCAGGAAGGCAGCAGGTCCCGGGCTTCGCGAATGCCCTTGAGCAGGTCGTCGGGGTTGCCCCGGGCGGAAAGGCGGGCCCAGGCCAGCGCGCTCCAAGCCTGTGGGTAGGCAGGATTTTTCGGCAGGTCGGCCACCAGCCATTCCAATTCCGAATCATTGATCGGCTGCCAGGTCTGGGGATTGATGGCCTGGCCGACGGGGTAGTTCTGGCTGGCATAGCGTCCGCAATCGGTGTTCCAGCGTCCGGGCTTTTCCATATAGCCGAACCAGGCATGTCCGCCCGACCCACCCTGGCCATGGAAGTAGAGTGTCGGTATGCCCAGGGCCTTGCCCGCGACGGAGGCAAAATAGGCCTGGTCGACACAAATGCCCCCATGTGTCTGGATGGCCTCCAATGTATATGGCCCGAGATCCCATTGGAATTGTCCCTGGATCGCGCGCGGCATGCTGTAACGGATCATGCCGAACGCGTTGGCGAATTTGTTGGTGCCGAGGCGGATGTTTTTCCGGGCCCAGGCCAGTTCGTCCAGGGACACGTTCGAATCGACGACGAAACGCAATTCGTGCACGCCCAGCTTGCGCGGGTCGATTTCAAGGAGGTTGGCCCGCTGGGCTTCGACCATGTCGTTGAAGCGGTCGATGGCCTCCGGGTGGTCGCGGGGGATATCCGACGGGTTGACCTGGGGATGGGGCCAGTGGGTCGGGAAGGGCTGGTCGAAAACGAGGGCGTAGGCCACGCCCAGCCGGGGGTATTCGGCCAGGGCCGAGGGCTGGAGATTCTGCAGTTGCAGGAGGATTTCGAGGGATTTTTGACCGTTGTCGGAGGCCGTCAGGTTGCGCAGCCATTCGCGGGCGATGGCGCTATGGGAGCCAATGGCCAGATAGGCACGTTTCTTGTCCGGGTCTTCCAGGAGCCCGGGCGAGGCGAGGCCGGCTTTGAGCCACAACAGGTGTTCCATCCAGCCGGCGAATGGATCTTCCACGGCGAAGACCGACGTTCCACGGCGCCCGTGTTCTTCCTTGAGCGCGGCCTCGAGTTCGGCACAGGCTGCGGGCCAGCCGGCCGGGTTGGGGTGTTTTTGGAACCAGCCTTCGGCGGTCTTTTCCGTCCAGGGCGGCAGCGCGGCCTGCGCTTGCATGGCGGCCAAAAGCGAAACGGCCAGCCAGGTCCTGCATCCTTGCTTCATCCCCAAAGCATAAACCATGGGGTGGTCCTGATAAAGAGCGGGCTGGGGGAGGGGAGAAATAAATTCTTTTTCGGGACTGGCCCCCCGGCTAATGTGACCGCTTCATGAATCCGGTTTTTTCCACACGTGCCGAGCTCGCGGCCGCCCTGGCGGCGATGAAGCGCCAACGCATTTTGGTGGTCGGCGATGTGATGCTCGACCGTTTCGTCCGCGGGAAGGTCAGCCGGATTTCTCCCGAGGCCCCGGTGCCGGTCGTCCACGTGACCCAGGAGACCGCCCACGCCGGAGGGGCGGCCAACGTGGCCCGCAACCTGGCGGGAATCGGCGTCCGCTGCACCATTTGCGGTCTGGTCGGACGTGATGTCGCGGGCCGGGAAATTGCCGCTTTGTTGAAGGCGGATGGTATCGGCACGGCCGGACTCCTCGTCGAACCCAGCATCCCCACCATCGTCAAGACGCGCATCTTCGCCCGCCAGCAGCAGCTCGTGCGCGTCGATTGGGAGGAACGGACGGTTCTTTCCGCCGGCCACCGCCAGCGCCTCCATGCCTACCTCCTGCGCGCGGTCCAATCCCATGATGCCGTCATCATCGAGGATTACGGGAAGGGATTTGTCACCCAGGAGCTGGTCAGGGAGATCTTCCGGATCTGCCAGGCCGCGGGCAAGCCGGTTACCGTCGACCCCAACGTCAACAACCCGCTTGATTATTCCGGTGCCACCGTGCTCAAGCCCAACCGTCTGGAGGCGGCGGCCGCGGCGGGCCGTTCGTTCGAGACGCTGGCCGAGGCGCGGTCCTCCGGCCCGGTCCTGCTGCGCCGCTGGAAATTGCCGCACCTGCTGGTGACGTTGGGCGAGGAGGGCATGTTGCTCTTTTCCAAGGGTCTGCCGCCCTACCACACGCCCACGCGCGCCCGCGAGGTCTTTGATGTTTCGGGCGCGGGCGACACGGTCATCGCCTTTTTCACCGCCGCCCTCGCCGCCGGTCTCGACGTCCGCCTGGCCGCGGAAACCGCCAATCATGCCGCGGGCGTGGTGGTGAGCAAGTTGGGCACGGCCACCGTCACCCCGGAAGAACTTGGTGCGAGTTTTTTCCCCGAGGCCGAATGAACCATGTCGGGCCATGAACCCATGCGCGCGGTCTTCCTCGACCGGGACGATACCTTGATCCGCAATGTGCCCTATCTGGGCGATCCGGCTGGAGTGGAAATTCTGCCCGGCGTGGCCGAAGGGCTCGGATTGCTCAACGATGCGGGTTTCCGTCTTCTGGTGGTCAGCAACCAATCCGGCGTCGGCAGGGGATTGATCACCAAAGAACAGGTGGCCGCCGTCAATCTCGCCATGGAATCCAAAGTCGGGCCCGGTCTGATCGGTGGCTACTACCTCAGCTATGCCGACCCTTCCGATCCCTCCGCCGCCAACGAGCGCAAACCCTCGCCCGCGCTCTTGTTCCGCGCCCGGGACGAACTCGGCCTCGACCTGGGACGGTGTTTCATGGTCGGAGACAAGCGCATCGACATCGAATGCGCGCGCAATGCCGGATGCCGGGCGGTGCTGGTGCGGACGGGCACGGTGGCGTTTGAAGTGGAGGGAGCGGAAGACCTGGCCGACCACGCCGCCGATGACTTCCTCGCCGCCGCCCAATGGATTCTTTCCCAGACAAAAACATGAGCACTTCCCCCCGAGTTTGGGCGGTCATCCCCGCCAGATACGCCTCCAGCCGGTTTCCCGGAAAAATGCTGGCCGACATCCAGGGCAAGCCGCTCATCCAGCGTGTCTGGGAGCGGGTCCGCCAGTGCCCGGCCTTGGGTCGGATCACCATTGCCACCGACGACGAACGCATTGCCCGCGTGGTGGAAGCTTTCGGGGGTGAGGCGGTCATGACCGACCCGGATCTGCCCTCCGGCACCGACCGGGTGGCGGCCGTCATCCGGGGCCGTGAAACGGGGTGGGATTGGATTCTCAACGTCCAGGGTGACGAGCCCATGATCACCCCGGACGTTCTGCAAAGCCTCATCACCGCACTCGGGCCCACCCCCGTCGCTCCCATGGCCACCATGGCCCGGCGGATCACCGACCCCGCCGCCATCACCGATCCCAACGTGGTCAAGGTCGTCTCCGACCTCTCCGGACGGGCCCTTTATTTTTCCCGTTCGCCCATCCCGCACGTCCGCGACCCCGGCGACCGGGCCGAGCACTGGCACCACCTCGGCCTTTACGTCTACCGGCCCGACACCCTCCAGTTTTTGGTCCAATGTCCGCCCAGCCCGCTCGAACTGGCGGAGAAACTCGAACAACTCCGCGCCCTACAGAATGGGGTTGCGGTCCAAGTCGTTCCCACTAGCGTGGAAACGATCGGAGTGGACCGTCCGGAGGATGTGCAGCGTGTGGCTGCATTCCTCAGGGATTAGGCGGAACGCTCCCAGGATATTGCGGGCTCCATGAAGTATATTTTCGTCACCGGCGGCGTGGTCAGTTCCCTGGGCAAAGGGCTCACCGGGGCCTCTCTCGGCACCCTCCTCGAACGCCGCGGCCTCCGCGTCGTCCTGCAAAAGTTCGATCCCTATCTCAATGTCGACCCCGGGACCATGAGCCCGTTCCAGCACGGCGAAGTCTATGTCCTCGAGGACGGGGCGGAAACCGACCTCGACCTCGGCCACTACGAGCGCTTCACCCACGGCCTGCTCACCAAATCGAACAACCTCACCACCGGCCAGATCTACGAGGAGGTCCTGCGTAAGGAACGCCGCGGCGATTACCTCGGCAAGACCGTCCAGGTCATCCCCCACGTCACCGACGAGATCAAGGCGCGCATCCGCAAAGTCAGCCAGTTCCAGGAATGCGACGTCCTGATCACCGAGATCGGCGGCACCACCGGCGACATCGAAGGCCTGCCCTTCATCGAGGCCCTGCGCCAGTTCGCGCTCGAGGTCGGCCCGGACAATGCCCTCTTCCTCCACGTCACGCTCATCCCCTACATCAAGGCGGCGGGCGAACTCAAATCCAAGCCGACCCAGCAGAGCGTGGCCAAGTTGCGCGAGATCGGCATCCAGCCCCAGATCCTCATCTGCCGCACCGAGCAGCCCATGGACAAGGAAATCCGGGCCAAACTCTCCATGTTTTGCAACGTCCCCCTCGAAGCGGTCATCGAGGAACAGGACGCGGCCTACAGCATCTACGAAATCCCCCTCATGCTCCAGCGCGAGCATCTCGACGACCTGGTCTGCAAATACCTCCACCTCACCCTGCCGCCCGCCGACATGAAGGATTGGCAGCAGATGGTCAACCGCATCATCGCCCCCAGCCACCAGGTCAACATCGCCGTCGTCGGAAAATACATCGAACACCAGGACGCCTACAAAAGCATCTACGAGTCGCTGACCCACGCCGGCGCCGACCTCGATACCGGCATCCATGTCCACAAGGTCGACGCCGAGGACATCGAGCAGGAGGGGGCGGAAAAATTCCTGGCCGGCATGGATGGCATCCTCGTCCCCGGCGGCTTCGGCATCCGCGGCATCGAGGGCAAGATCCTGGCCGCCCGCTACGCCCGGGAATCCCGCACCCCGTACTTCGGCCTCTGCCTCGGCATGCAGATCGCCACCATCGAATTCGCCCGGCACGTCTGCAACCTCAAGGACGCCCACAGCACCGAGTTCGATCCCGCCACCCCGCACCCCGTCATCACCCTCCTCGACGAGCAGTCCAAGGTCACGACCAAGGGGGGCACGATGCGCCTGGGGGCCAGTCCCTGTGTCCTGGCCGAGGGTTCCCTGGCCCACGCCGCCTACGGCCGATCCCTGGTTTCCGAGCGCCACCGCCACCGCTACGAGTTCAACCTCGAATACCGCCGACAGATGGAGGACGCCGGACTGCGACTTTCCGGGCTTTATCAGGGACGCGACCTGGTGGAGATCGTCGAGGTCCGGGACCATCCCTGGTTCCTGGCCTGCCAGTTCCACCCCGAATTCAAATCCAAACCCGGCCAGCCCCACCCGCTCTTCCGGGCCTTCACCGCCGCCGCCCTCCATCATGGCCAAGACCAAGCCTGACCGCTTCGTCCTTTTCTCCGGGCCCTGCGTGCTCGAGACCGAGGCCCTCGCCCTGCGCATCGCCCGCCGGGTGCGCGATCTGGCGGAAGGTCTCGGTTGGGACTACTACTTCAAGGCCTCCTACGACAAGGCCAACCGCACCTCCATCCAATCCCACCGCGGTCTCGGCCCGGAGAAGGGACTGGCGATGCTCCGCCGCATCGGTGACAAAGCCGGAGTCAAGGTCATCACCGACATCCACTCCCCGGAGGAGGCCCGCCTGGCCGCCCGCTTCGTCGATGCCGTGCAAATCCCCGCCTTTCTCTGCCGCCAAACCGACCTCGTCGTCGCCGCCGCGGAAACCGGCCTCCCGGTCAACGTGAAGAAGGGCCAGTTCCTCGCCCCCCACGACGTCGACCCCATCGCCGGCAAGCTGAAGCAGGCCGGTTGCAAGTCCTACTGGATGTGCGAGCGCGGTACCACCTTCGGCTACAACAACCTGGTCGTGGATATGCGCTCGTTCGTCTGGATGCGCGAGCGGGGCCACCGCGTGGTTTTCGACGCCACCCATTCCGTGCAACGTCCGGGCGGACTTGGAACCGCCACCGGCGGCGACGGTCCGCTGGCCCCGGTGCTGGCCCGCGCGGCCATGGCCGTGGGCATCGACGGCCTTTTCCTGGAAACCCACCCCGATCCCGCCCGTTCGCCCTCCGACGGGCCGAACATGATTCCGCTTGCCGAACTGCCGCGGGTTCTGAGACAACTGGCCAAGGTGCGCGATGCGTCCCAATAAAACAACGCTGTTGGCCCTTCTGGCCCTCTCGGCTCTGGCCGCGCCGCTTCTGCTCCGCGCCCAGAGTGAGTTCGCCATCGGTTCGATCATCAAATCCTTCCAGCTTCCCCAGCGCGATTCCGACGGGAAAATGAAGCTGCAAATCTCCGGCGAACAGGCCACCGTCATCAGCCTCAACCGCATCAAGGTGGAAAAAATCCGCATCGACCTTTACAGGGACGGACAGCCCGAGGTGCAGATGAACTCGCCGGAAACCGATTTTTGGAAACAGGAAAACCGCCTCACCACCAACAAGGGGGTGGAGATCCGCCACCCTTCATTCAAGCTTGTTTCGCAAAAGATGGACTGGGAATTGAACGCCAACAAAGGCCTCTTCCAGGGCGGCGTCATCCTCACAGTCCAGAAAAAGGAAGCCGCCATCCCATGAACACCCATCCCCTGACCCGTGCCGCCGTCCCTCTTCTCCTCCTGCTCGGCCTCCTGCTCCCGCTGCCCCGGCTCGGGGCCCAGAACGCCGCCAAACCCTCGCTGCCCGCCCCCGCATCGGACGTCCCCGCGGGAACCCAGGTCGCCAGCGACTCCTTCCGCCTCAACCTCGAGAAAAAGGAGGGGGTCTTCAGCGGCAACGTCAAGGTCGCCGACAAGTCCTTCAACCTCGAGTCCGAGGAATTGATCGTTTACTTCGCCGCCGACAACAAACTCGAGCGCCTGGTCGCCCGCGGGAACGTCCGCATCAAAGCCGGCCCGACCCGTTCTTCCACCAGCCGCGAGGCCGAATACCTCGTCGCGGAAAAGAAAATCAAGCTCACCGGCGACCCCGTGGTCATGCAGAACCAGAACCGCGTCACCGGCACCGTCATCACCATGTATCCGGATTCCGACCGCATGGACGTCGATGGCCGCAGCAAAGTGACTTTCTTCCTCGAATGAGCTCCTCTGGCGGACGGGAATATTCCGTTTCAAGCATTCAATCTTAAGCGGGCTGTCCTTTTCCTCCCCACCCGCATCCCCACCTTTATGTCCGAAGTTCTCCGCGCCGACAACCTGGTCAAGACCTATGGCAGCCGCAACGTGGTCAATGGCGTCAGCCTCCGTGTCGAGGCCCGCGAGGTGGTCGGACTTTTGGGCAAGAACGGGGCCGGGAAAACCACCACCTTCCACATGATCACCGGCATCGTCCGCCCGACCGATGGCAACATCTTCATCGGTGGCGAGGATGTCACCCACATGCCCATGTACCGCCGCGCCCGCCGCGGCCTCGGCTACCTCCCGCAGGAAGAATCCATTTTTCGCAAACTCACCGTCGAGGAAAACCTCCTCTGCATCCTGGAAACCCTCGCCATCCCGGAGGAGGAACGCAGGCAGCGCTGCGATGACCTGCTTTTCGAGTTCGGCATCGAGCACATCCGCAAAAGCCAGGCCTACAAACTCTCCGGCGGGGAAAAACGGCGCCTCTCCATCGCCCGCTGCCTTGCCACCGAACCCTCCATCCTCCTGCTCGACGAGCCTTTCAGCGGCGTCGACCCCATTGCCGTCAGCGACATCAAGGACATCATCGTCGCCCTGACCCGGCGCGGGTTGTCCGTGTTGATCACCGACCACAATGTCCGCGACACCCTCGAGGTGGTCAACCGGGCCTATCTCATCTGTGATGGCAAAGTGGAGTCCCAGGGCACGAGCGAGTTCCTGGTCAACGATCCCATCGCCCGGGAACTCTACCTCGGCCCCCGCTTCAACATGTGAGGTCTGCTAACGGGGGAGCCAGGAGCCGCGCCCTCCCGTTGTTTCTGTCACCGAATCCAACAGATTTGGTCAAAAAGAACCGAGATTAGAACGCGCCCGCCCTGTAGACGGGGATTCCCATCCCCGTTGTTCCATCCGGCAGTCTACCCCTCAAACTCTGCGCCCCTGCGTCTCCGCGTTTCAGCTTGAGAACAAGGGCCCTTTATACCCAATCGCATTGATTGAGCGACACGGTCAACGGGAGGGCGAGGCTCCTGCCGAGCCGGTTTGTGGTCTTCCTCCCAAGGGCGGCTCAGCGGGAGCTTCGCCCTCCCGTTTTTTCTGTCGCTCGTTCTCATACTCTTTCTCATTCTCGTGCTCTCTGAATGGGAGAGAACGTGCACGAGAGCGAGTAAGAGAAACGAGTTGAAACCACTGCTAGTTGAACGCAAAACGCCACACCTCAGGCCGCTTCCGCTTCCGCGGCCGCAACGTCGCGCTTTTTGTTGAAATCGATGTGGGCCTGCGGGTGCAGGGTTGAAATGCGCATGCCGTAGAAGGAGCGCAGGACAAAGACCAGGCCGATCAACAGGAAGACCACACCGATGCCCAGGGCCAGGTGGCGGGGGGAATTGATGGCGATTTCCACCGCCAGGATCCCGAAGAGGGTGGTGAACTTGATGATCGGGTTCAGGGCCACCGAGGAAGTGTCCTTGAAGGGATCGCCCACGATGTCGCCGATGACTGTGGCATCGTGCAGGGGGCTGCCCTTCTGCCGCAGTTCGACTTCCACGATCTTCTTGGCGTTGTCCCAGCAGCCGCCGGCATTGGCCATGTTGATGGCCATGTAGAGGCCGAACATGGCGATGGAGATCAGGTAGCCGACGAAGAAGACGGCGTCGAAGCAGGCGAAGGCCAGGGTGAGGGAGAAGACCACGGCAAAGATGTTGACCATGCCGTGCTGGGCATACCGGGTGCAGATTTTCACCACGGCGTTGCTGTCCTCGGCCGAGGCGCGGTTGCCCGAGCTGAGCTTGATGTTGCGTTTGATGTAGTCGACCGCCCGGTAGGCCCCGGTGGTGACGGCCTGGCGCGAGGCCCCGGCGAACCAGTAGACCACCGCCCCGCCCATCAGCAATCCGAGGATGATGCGCGGATCGACGATGCTGAGGTTGGAAAGGTCGGTCCAGCCGAAGTGGTTCTTGAGCATCAGGATGAGGGAGAAGATCATGGTCGTCGCACCCACCACGGCGGTGCCGATGAGCACGGGCTTGGCCGTGGCCTTGAAGGTGTTGCCCGCCCCGTCGTTGTCTTCCAGCAACATCTTGCCGGCTTCAAAATCCGGGGTGAAGCTGAAGTCTTTTTTCACCTCTTCCCCGATGCCGGGAAGTTGCTCGATGGTGGAGAGTTCGAAAACCGACTGGGCGTTGTCGGCCACGGGTCCGTAGCTGTCGACCGCGATGGTCACCGGTCCCATGCCGAGCATGCCAAAGGCCACCAGACCGAAGGCGAAGACGGCGGGGTAGTCCATGAAATCACCCAGCGTGCCCAGGCTGGTCAGGTAGGCCACCAACATGAGGAGGGCGATGGCGCAACCTTTCCAGAAGCAGGAGAAATTCCCCGCCACCAGGCCGGACAGGATGGTCAATCCGGCGCCGCCTTCGGTGGTGGCGTTGACCACTTCCTGGCAGTGCGCGCTCTTGGTGCTGGTGAAGACCCGGGTCAGTTCGGGGATGATGGCCGCCGCCAGCGTGCCGCAACTGATGATCGTCGCCAGTTTCCACCAGAGGGTGGGGAACTCCTGCGCCAGCATGAGGTAGCTGACCACGTAGCTGACCGCCACACAGAGGATCGAGGTCAGCCAGACCAGGATGGTCAGCGGGTGTTCGAAGTTGAAGTGCTTTTGCTTTCCAAAGAAGCCCTTGGTGATCCAGGTGTTGATTTTCCAGGACAACACCGAGGTCGGGATCATCACGATGCGCATGGCAAAGATCCAGATGATGAAGGTCCACTGGAACTGCCCCATGACCGCCAACAGGATGAAGGTGATCAGGGCCACCCCGGTCACCCCGTAGGTTTCAAAGCCGTCCGCCGTCGGGCCCACGCTGTCGCCGGCATTGTCCCC
This sequence comes from Candidatus Methylacidiphilales bacterium, assembly GCA_033875315.1. Lineage (NCBI taxonomy): Bacteria > Pseudomonadati > Verrucomicrobiota > Methylacidiphilae > Methylacidiphilales > Methylacidiphilales bacterium. The sequence continues at coordinate 5,072 of JANRJG010000009.1, read as the reverse complement.
GGCGCAGTCGGCGATGACCCCCGGGTTGCGGGCATCGTCTTCCTTGATCTTGAAGACGATCTTCATCAAATCGCTGCCGATGTCGGCGATCTTGGTGAAGATCCCCCCGCAGATGCGGAGCACGCTGGCGCCGAGGGATTCACCGATGGCGAAGCCGATGAAACAGGAACCGGCCAGGGCGGGCGGCACGAAGGCCAGGATGGCGATCATCAGGAACAGTTCCACGCTGATGAGGAGCACGCCGATGCTCATGCCCGAGCGGGTCGGGATTTCGGAAACTTCCAGGGCCCGTCCGCGGAGCGAGGCGAAGGCCATGCGGCTGTTGGCCACGTTGTTGATCAACATCCCGAACCAGGCCACGGCGAAGGAACCGCCGATCCCGATCAGCGACCACATCAGGATCAGGGCCACGGTGGACGGCCCGGCGTGTTTCAGGAAGCCAAAGTAGTAGACCATGGTCGACCCGATGAAGATCTCCAGGATCAGGAGCAGCCGGCCCTGCTGCAGGAGGTAGGTCTTGCAGGTGCCGTAGATCAGGGCGGAGATGTCCAGCATGCTCTGGTGGGCCGGCAGTTGGCGGAGCTTCCGGTATTCCAGAAAGCCGAACAACATCCCCAGTAGGGCCACCCCCAGGCCGATCCATAAGATCCACTCACTTTGCAGCGAGATGCCGGAGAAGCTGAACGATGCCGACCGGTCGATCGGCAGGGAGAGCTCGGATTCGCCCGCCCGCAGCACGGCAGGACACAAAAGAAGACCACCAAGGATTAGTTTTGATAATTTCATATGTTTTAAATCTACAAGACAATCTTATAGATGAAGGCTCCGAGGGTCAAGAGATTTTATGGCAGCAATCGTTCGGAGGCGGGAGGATCTCCCTGAAACGGACGTTAGAGCATTTTGCATTTAATCTGCCACTCGTTCTCATACTCTTTCTCATTCTCGTGCTCTCTGAATGGGAGAGAACGTGCACGAGAGCGAGTAAGAGAAACGATTTGAACCCAAAGCTGATACCAAATCCTATTGGGTAGGCGACAGAATCAGCGGGAGGGCGAGGCTCCCGCCGAGCCGGGTTCAGCTCATTGCGCCAGTCGCGGCTCAACCCCGCACGCAGCAGCGCGAAATCCAACCCCGGTGGCGGGCCACCAGCCGGTAAACCCACTCCGCCAGCCACGCCATCCCCGGCACCCGTTCATAGAGCGCCAGCGGCCAAGCCGGCGCCCCGTGCTCGGCCAGGCAAAGCAGCACCGCCCGCGCCGCCCGGTGCAGCCGCCCCGACCGGTCGATGTATTGCACCGCGCCCGGGGCCTGCTCGCCGTCGATCCCGCCCGATGCAACCGCCACGGTGCAGTCCTGCGACGCTTGGGCCGCGATGGGCAGGGGGGCCCAGGCTTGCAGCAGGGCCACCGAACGACGGCAAAACCGGCAATCGCCATCGAAAATGAGCAGGGGACCCTTCATTTTGAACAGAATACCGCGATCGCCCTCCCGCGTGCCAAGAATCTTCGGCTCCGGGCCAGCGCAGCCCGTTGAAGGATGGCGAAAAAAAACTTCGCGCCCTCCGCATCCTTCGCGGTTAATCTCTCCCGATGCCGGAACAACTGACCATCCACGAAATCTACGCCAGTGTGCAGGGGGAAAGCACCTTTGCCGGCCTGCCCTGTACCTTCGTGCGATTGACCTTCTGCGACCTCCGGTGTGCCTGGTGCGACACCCCCCAGGCCTTTTACGGCGGGGAGAAGATGGAGCTGGATGCGATCCTGGCCCGCGTCGAGGCCCTCGGCCTGCCCCTGGTCGAAGTGACCGGGGGCGAACCCCTGCTCCAGCCCAACTGCCTTCCCCTGTTGAAGCAATTGTGCGACCGCGGTTACCGCGTCCTGCTGGAAACCGGCGGCCACCGCGACATCGGCCCGGTCGACCCCCGGGTCGTGCGCATCATGGATTTGAAATGTCCTGACAGCGGCATGAGCGACAAGAACCGCTGGGAGAACATCCCGTTGCTCACCGCCAACGACGAGGTCAAATGCGTGCTGGCCTCGCGCGGCGATTACGAGTGGGCGCGGGATCGCGTGCGGGAACACGGCCTGGCGTCGAAAGTGCGGGCGGTCTTGTTTTCGCCCGTCTTCGGCCGCGTCGATCCGAAAGACATCGTGGCCTGGATCCTGGAGGACCAGCTGCCCGTGCGATTCCAGATCCAGATGCACAAAGTCATCTGGGACCCCAAAGCCACCGGAGTCTGAAGCCTTTTCCGGTTATCGGCCACTCGTTCTCTTACTCGCTCTCGTGCTCGTTCTCTCCATGCCCGAGAGAAAGAGTATGAGAACGAGCAGCTGATCAAATGCAAAAGGCTCTAAGCCTCTTGATGCCTTTGGTTTGATATCCTAGGGTGAATTAATGTGGATTTTACTGCGGGTGCTCTTCGCCGTGGGTGCGGCCATCGCCCGGTCCTGCTGGCCCAGGGTTCACCAGCCTGAGAAGAGGGGGCGTAGCTCCATTGGGTCTTGGTTTGTTCGATATTCCCGTAACAAACACAGAATTACCGGAACATTCTACGGTATTGCCCTTAAGAAGGGTTTTTACTTCAAGCTGACCGAGGAAGGCGGAACGGACCGCTTTTTCAAATGGCTGGGCTTTTCAAGTGAAATGCAGACAGAGGATGAAGAGTTTGACCGGCACATCTATGTCGCCTGTGATCATAGGGAGTTGCCGCAGTTTTTAAAGCAGGATGTCGCCGCCCGAAAGGCCGTTTGTCGCTTGTTCCGGCGCGGTATTCACTCCATCAGCACCGACGGTTCCTACCTTTGGGTCTATCAAAAGGGCAGCATCGTTCCCAACGAAGAAGATTTAGAGGACTTAAGCACGTTGGGGAAACTTCTCAAAAAAGTGCCGGATTCTGCATTGCAATTCCTCCAGGATCCATTTTTCCACAAAGCCTTTATTGCCGAATCTCTGACTTGGGGAATCGCGCTTTACGGTGCTCCGGGTTTGATTGAACTAAGTCTGCTCCCGCACCCTTTGTATTTGTCATGGATGCCGGTATTGGGGATGGGGCTGCTCTTGTCGGCGGTGCTTTTTTTATTGCTCATGTTGTTTCTGGCATTGTTTCTGGGTGGTTCCTCACGAACACACCGGATCATCGTTGAGAGTGCCCTGCTCCTTCTCATAGGCTTGCCTTGGACGGGTGCGGAACTCGTGTCGGATGCCAATATCGCCTTTGACAACCGGCCTGCCGAGATACGGCATGCGCGCATCACGGAAAAATACACACGCATCACACGAGGACGGAGAGGGAGCCGCAAAGTCAGCTACTATTTTAGATTGGAGTTCGAGGCTGAAGCCTCCAAGGTGCGGATTCCGGAACAGATGGTTGTCGGTCGCGGGCTATACAACGAGGGTGGCGAAGGAAAAGCCGTTGAAATTCACATCCGCCCCGGGCGTTTCAATTTCCCATGGATGGAACAGATCCGGGTGCTGTGATATACGTTTGTGGAGGGGATCAGGCTGTTGCACCTCGGACCGCCTCATCCTCGTTTGCCTTCTCCATGCGGTGGGCCAATCCCACTTGACGATCCATCCCACGCCCGCCATATTGTCCCCATGGCTTCCTCTACGGTGATCAAAAACCAGGACTTCCAACTCATCAGCGAGTTCGCCCGCACCGACTCCAAGAAGCGCCTTTCCCTGGGCGAAGCCGCGGCGGCAGGGGCCTTCAACATCTACTGCAACTCCCTCGGGCAAATCGTCCTCGACCCCGTGAAGGTGGTTCCGGCCTCGGAGGCCTGGCTCTACGAAAACCCCAAGGCCTTGGCCACGGTCCGGCAGGGGTTGAAAGAATCCGCCGAAGGGAAAAGCCGTCATCGCGGATCGTTCGTCCGCTTCACCAGAGAAATCAAAGAAACCCAAGACGCCAAGGAATAAGCCGTGGCCTGGCGGCTGGTTTTCACACGCACGGCGGATCGTCAATTGGACGAACTGGAGGCCCAGGCTTCGAAGGCCGGCCTGCTCAAACAGGTCCGCAAAGCCCTGGGGTATCTGGAAACCAATCCCCGGCATCCCGGGCTGCAGACCCACGAATACACCTCGTTATCCGGCTTCCATGGGGAAAAAGTGTACGAAGCTTATGCGCAGAACAAAACGCCCGGCGCCTACCGGATCTTCTGGCACTACGGACCGGATGAACAAAACGGCAAAAAGCGGATTCCGGTGATCACCATCATCGCCATCACCCCGCATCCCTGAAGATACTCCACTCGTTCTCTCGGGCATGGAGAGAACGAGCACGTGATCGAGTAAGAGAAAGAGTTGAAACCACTGCCAATCAATCGCAATGCGATCTGATGCCAAATTGAATTGAGTGGGCGTAAAAACGTGCCTTATGGGAGGGCGAAGCCCGTTCCCTTTTCGTCCCCCATCGGCTTTATTCCTCTCCCCCTCTCTGCGTCTCCGCGACTCTGCGCGAGATCTCCTGCATCGATCCGGATCAAACAGAAGCGCATCAGAAACGGGAGGCCAGGGATGACGCTTTCCCGGAGCACAGAGAGCAGCCCCCCGGTTCACCCATGGCTCAGGGCTTGTCCGTCTTGGCAAACAGCTTTCTGATCGAGGGGCCCTTCCACATCCACAATCCGGAAAGCACCACCACCGGAAAATAGACGAACTGGAAATACGGACGATACGGCTCGACTTCGGCGGGCGGTCCGTAAATGAAACCGACCAAGGGGAGGGCAAAAAGCAGGTGGGTCCAGCGGAAGAGGGCGCGTTGGGTACTTTCCTTCATGAGGGTTTTATATCATGCAGGCCGACCTACGTCATCCTCCACCTGCCTTAGAGCCTATCCGGATAACCCGCGTGATCCGCGCTGTCGCGTGACCGCGTGGGAGCGGAACGCGACCTTACGCGGGGGGTCAAAAAACCGTCCGGCGAGGCGCGAGGAGGGAGCAGGTATGAAATATACCCGTGACCGACGAGCAACAAAGCGGGGCGGCTTTTTGGCCCCAGCCCAGAGGGTGATGGCGGCACCTGCCCACCCCCTTCGTCGTCTCTTCCTTGCGTATCTCGTCCCGATATGCGCG